>CAIYZD010000614.1 GCA_903930585.1 uncultured Geobacteraceae bacterium
ACAGGGATAAAAGGGATGAAGGGGATAAACCAATAATAAATAGAGAGGTTTCTGTTTTTACCAGCAAAGATTAAAATTTATTTGGGCATCCGCCTATTCATGGTTGCCTCATTGTCTTGACATTCTGCTTGCCATGCCATAACGTAGTGTTTAACACTACTAAGGAGGAATTATGCAAACTGTACGCGCCGCTGACGCAAATCGTCATTTTTCTAATGTGTTAAAGCAAGTATCACAGGGTGAAGAATTTCTCGTCATTTCAAGAGGTAGACCTGTAGCAACTATTCTACCTGTTAAAAAAGCTGACAGTTCTCACCATGCTGCTCGTGAATTGTTATTTAGGCGTCTGACCAGTCAAGAAGTGATTGGTACCCGTCGCTCATGGACTCGTGATGAATTGTACGCGTCATGAGAATTGCAATTGATACCAATATACTTGCGTATGCTGAGGGCATAGGAGATAGCACCAGACGCGACGCCAGCCTTTCAATACTGGAAAGGCTGCCTGCGGAAGATGTAATACTCCCTGCTCAAGTAATGGGAGAACTTTTTCGTGTTTTAACCGGTAAAGGTGGCTGTTCTCCTGATATTGCCCGTAGTCGTGTGCTTCAATGGACCGACAGTTTTGAGGTAGCCAACTCTACCTGGTCAGCTTTTCAGTCGGGATTCGATCTTACGGTTGATCATAATCTCCAAATATGGGATGCACTAATCCTTTCAATAGCTGCAGAAAGTCGGTGCCGAATCCTGCTTTCTGAAGATATGCAAGATGGCTTTACCTGCCGCGGTGTAACGGTAGTGAATCCATATCGCACTCCTGTCAACCCATTATTATTACCGCTGATGTGATCGGGTTGATACGTTTTTGTAACATCTTCATCGACTCCAACATCTACAAAGATTAGAATCTATAACTCGTATTTGCTTTTATCCCCTTCATTCCTGTCGACCAGGTTTTACCAGGTTCAGATTTCATCTGTGTACATCCGTTGTACATCTGTGGCTAATAAAGGGGTAGGCACTTACGACGTGACGTTCATTCGTCATCCGTAAGCTTCCCCGCCACCTCTTCCGATGGCATGCTTTCCGCCACATCTCCCGACGGCTGCCTGATGACCGCCCTGACCGTATAGCGGTACTGCACACCCCGCTCCAGGGTTGTGTCACTATAGACGGTACCGTTGAACGGCGCCCTGTTGAACGGCTGATACGGCCAGGAAGCCGCTCCGGATGCGCGATACAGATTGTAACCGAGCAACTGGCCGGTCTGCAGCGGTTGCAGGGAGAGGTAAAGCTTCACCTCCGTCGGAAATGCCGCTATTTTCACGCCGGGAGCAGGAAGCGGGGGAGCCACACGAACATCTGCTGCCGGGGAGATGGCACCTTCCACGTTATCCACGGTAAAAGGGACCATACGGTACGAATACCTGTTTCCTGCGCTCACATCACTGTCCAGCACAACGAGCCGGCTTCCGAAGCGCTGGGTATCAGCCGGCAATCGATCGAGGTAGAGCGTGCGAAACAGCCGGTAATCGGTCATACAGGAGTTACAGAAATCTTTCCGGTCCGTGTCGGCGACCAGCCTGCTGATTTTCACACCGGCCACACCATGGACCGGCCTCCCGGCACGGTCCTTGTCCGGAAGGGTAAACTGAAGCTTCACGGCAGAACCGCTCTGTTGTGCACTGGCGCCTGCCGGCGCCGCAGGAACCAGCATATCCGGGTAGATCAACGCACCTTTTTTGCCACAGGCGGCTGCCAGTAGCGACAGAGCAATGATAACCGCCGAACGCCCGAACGCACTCATTTTTTTACCTCGGCAGGGAGCGAGTCAAGCCGAATCTCGAACATTCCGTTCGGCGACAGAAAACGGACTCTGTCCGCCTGAATATCGGTTATATGGGCGCCGGAAATAGCAGCCCCTTCCTTGAGCAGAAAACCATTAACAACGGCCCGCCGCGCCGACCGCTCGTCCTGCCAGGCGATACCGGATACTTTGATGTCGGCGGGCGCCGGTATGGTCTGGACGGATTGAACCGGTTGTTGCTGAGGCGCTACCGTCTGCCTTATCACCGGTTGTTTTTGAGGCACGGGAGTCTGCCTGACCACCGGTTCTTTTTTAATTCGACGCTTTTCCCGCCGGAGAGAATCGACCGGTACCATATTTCCGCTGTTTGCCGCGGCCGGCACACTATTTTGCGGTACCACGGTGGGCGCGGCAACCGGTACCGGCTGGGGTTGTACCGGGGGTTGAACAGTGGGTTGAATCGGCGGTTGAACCGGAGGCTGTACGGGAACGGGGGGCGGCGTTACGGGAGTGGGAACCGATACCACAGGTGGAGGCAGAGCCGGGCGCAGCGCCGCACTCCCTTTTTTGTTTTCTTTTCTGAGCAGATACCAGGTACCCGCACCTGTTACCAGCGATGCCACCAGAATAAGCAGCATAATTTTCCAGATCCCGGCTCTGGCGGCAGGTTGCTGCCGTTCCTGGAACAGATCTCCGGAAATATTAATCTTACCGTTCTGTTGAACTTTCCTGTTTTTTTCATGTTCGATCTTTTTCAGGGCATCAAGGATATAACTCATACTATCAGGTCACCTTCCGGCAAACAGCCGTCGTAAAATACGGAACAAGGACCAGCTCCGTTCTTCATCCGGTTGCAGCTCCGCAACAACCTTTTCAACAACCGCGGGAGAAACGGTTCGGGCCTCTTGAGTCCACGCCATGACCAGCGCCTGCTCGCAAAGAACATTTATCAAACGTGGTGTCCCACGAGAAAAACGATATATCCGTTTGACCGCGCCACGGGAAAAAATATCGGGAAGACGGCTGCCCGAAATTTTGAGGCGATGAGCTATATAAAGGGCGGTATCATCAAGCTTCATCGATGTGAGGCGGCAGCGTACGGTGATGCGCTGATTAAGCTGACGCAGGTCGTGCCTCCGGAGGACATCGTTCAACTCCGGCTGACCGGCCAGTATAATCTGGACCAGTTTATCCCGTTCGGTCTCCAGGTTGGAAATCATCCGCACCTGTTCCAGTACGTCCGGTTCCAGATTCTGTGCTTCATCGATAACAAGAACGACCGTCCGGCCGGCACTGTTCTGTTCCAGCAGAAAGAGATTAAGTGCATCAAGATAGCCTGAGCGGTTCTGTTCGCCGGTTTCTATCCCGAACTCCCGGCATATTCCGGCCAGAAGTTGCTCGGCAGACATGCAGGGGTTAAAAATAAGGGCACTTCTGTACTTATCGGGATCGAGTTGCGTCAGCAGGGTACGGAGCATCGTCGTCTTGCCGGTTCCAACTTCGCCCGTCAGGGCAATGAAACCGGCATGACTGTCGACACCGTACAGTAAGCGGGCAAACGCCTCGCGGTGAATGCTGCTTAAAAATACGAAATGCGGGTTGGGGGTAATCGTGAATGGCTTTTCGGAAAAGCCGAAAAAATCACAATACATTGTGACTCAATTTCCCGCTCTGACGTTTTGAATTTCACTCCAGACACGCTCTCGTGCCGTTCCACCCGGAATATTCCGGGCATTGACACTGGCCTCGACCGTAATACATTCAAAAATGTCGGTATTGATCTTACCCGAAAAAAGCTGCCATTCCGCCAGAGAAAGATCCGTAATGTCCATCTGGTTCTCAACACAGTATGCAACCGCTTTGCCGACCGCTTCATGGGCATCGCGGAAGGCAAGTCCTTTGCGCACAAGATAGTCGGCCACATCGGTGGCGGTTGAAAACCCCTGTCCGGCAGCCCTGCCCATACTTTCCGTGTTGACCCGCATTTCACGAATCATATCGGCAAATATCTTGAGGCTCCCCTTGACCGTATCGATTGTATCGAAAAGCGGTTCCTTATCTTCCTGCATATCCTTGTTGTAGGCCAGCGGCAGAGACTTCATCACCGTTAACAGAGCCAGCAGGTTGCCATAGACCCGGCCGGTTTTCCCCCGTACCAGTTCCGGCACATCCGGGTTTTTTTTCTGCGGCATGATCGAAGATCCGGTGCAGAAACCATCTGACAACTCGATGAACTGGAACGCACTGGTCGACCAGAGAATCAACTCCTCCGAAAAACGGGAGAGATGCATCATCAGGATTGATGCGTCGGCAAGAAACTCCAGGGCAAAATCCCGATCGGAAACCGAGTCCAGCGAATTGCGGGTGATGGCCGGAAAACCGAGCTGTTCGGCCACGTACTCGCGATCGATAGGGAAGGTTGTCCCGGCCAGCGCTCCGGCCCCCAACGGGAGAACGTTGACCCGCTTGAGGCAATCCTCAAGCCGGGCCTTGTCGCGCTTGAACATCTCGACATACGCCATCAGGTGGTGGGCAAACAGGATCGGCTGCGCGGTCTGCAGATGGGTGAAACCGGGCATCAGCGTATCCAGGTTGGCTTCGGCCTGATCCAGGAGGGCATCGATCAGCAGGTCAAGATAGGTGGTAATCTCGACGATCTCGTCCCGCAGGTACAGGCGAATATCCAGCGCCACCTGATCGTTGCGTGAACGACCGGTGTGCAGACGCTTGCCCGCCTCACCAATTGCAGCGGAGAGGCGCGCTTCGATGTTCATATGGATATCTTCGAGGCTGATGGAAAAATCAAACTCTCCTGCCTCAATCTGGAGAAGGATGCGTTGCAGACCATGAACGATCTGCTCGACATCTTCGAGCGGAATAATCCCCTGCTTGCCCAGCATGCGGGCGTGGGCAATGGAGCCCCTGATATCCTGATGATAGAGGCGTTTGTCGAATTGAATGGAGGCGGTAAACTCCTCGACGAATTTATCGGTTGGTTGAGTGAAGCGTCCGCCCCACAGCTTGTCTTTGGACATGGTAACTGTTTCCTTCTGTCGTATCTTGAAATTGCCAGTCGGCACTATACGCGAAAAACGGATAAAATCAAAGCAGAGACGCGTCCTTTCCAACACTGTATACAACTTCCTGCTCCCGTACCCAGTCCGTCAGCTTCTGCTGGAGGACTTCCTTGGATGGCAGATAGAGATTGTACTCCCGCGCGTGAATATTGGCGTCGGCAGGCAAAGTGAGTTCGACGATGGCCCGCTTCTTCCGTTTGCAGAGGAGTATGCCGATGGTGGGGTTTTCGTCGGGGGTCTTCACAGAGCGGTCGAAGTAGTTCACGTACATCTGCATCTGCCCCAGATCCTGATGGTTGAGCTTGTCGAGCTTCAGGTCGATGAGCACATAGCAGCGGAGCAGACGGTTGTAGAAGACGAGATCGACAAAGAAGTGATCCTCATCAAAAGTAAAACGCTTCTGGCGGGCTTCAAAGAGGAACCCCTTGCCCAGTTCGAGCAAAAACTTTTCAAGCTGATCGATAATTGCCGATTCCATGTCGGATTCGGAATAGCCAGCTTTCTCGTCAAGACCAAGGAATTCGAGTACGTACGGTTCTTTCAGAATGTCCGCAGCTGTAACCATGATTTGTCCTTCGCTCGCAAGCTTACGGACACCTTCCTTGTCTCTACTGAGAGCGAGACGTTCGTAGAGACTTGAAGCAACTTGACGTTTCAGCTCCGGCACAGACCAACCCTCATTCGTTGCTTCTATTTCGTAGAAGCTTCGTTCCTCGGGAGTTTTGATGGTGAGCAGCAGAACGTAATGCGTCCAACTCAAGGTAAATACTCGTGGCTGAGGGGGAGGTAATTCCCCATACGGCAATTGGGTAATTTGAGATTGGTCAGTAGCCTGCTGACCAATTTTCAGAGGTGAGTATTGGTCAGACAGTGGCTGAGCAATTCGGTTCCGGTATTCGATGCAAAACTGCCTCATCAGCTTCAAATTGGTCAGAGAAAAGCCCTTGCCGAACTCCTCAGACAACCGCAAGGAAAGCTCCTTTAGCAGTTCTTTACCATATTCTGCCCGCTCCGCTCCCTTCTGCTCATGCACCACAATCCGCCGGCCAATCTCAAAATTAGTCATCACCTGAAGTGTATTAACCGTCGTGGCGACGGCGTGGCGCGCGGAGTGGATGAGGCCGCGGAGTTCTGTGATCAGCGGTGCAAGCTCATGGGTTGTGGCCGTGACAGGCTTTTTCTTCATCACTCTATAGCCTCCGAAACTGAAGCTGCGGTTCGGCGATTATCGGTCTGCAAATACTCTCTCGTTTTCACCCGAACACCACAAAATAATACAGATACATCAAAGGGGCATAACGTAGTCATGCCCCTTCGTGTTCATCAAACAGATTGTGACTAACCCACCTATTTCTTCCGATTAGCCTGCATCAGCGAACGGATACGCAGGCGCAATGAATTGATCTTGATAAAACCTTCGGCATCGGCCTGGTTGAAGACCTGATCCTTCTCGAAGGTGGCAAAATCCAGATTAAACAGCGAATCTGTCTCGGACTTGCGGCCAACCGTACGGCAGAGCCCCTTGTAGAGTTTCAGACGGGCCACACCGTTGACGCATTTCTGTGAGTCGTCAATCAGGGTCTGCAGCATCAGGCGCTCCGGGGAGAACCAGTAACCGGCATAGATCTGCCGGGCGTATTCGGGAATCAAGCCATCGCGGATGCGCAACACTTCACGGTCCATGGTGATCTGCTCGACAGCCGAGTGAGCTTCGCGAAGAATCGTGCCGCCGGGTGTCTCATAGACGCCACGGGATTTCATACCGACCGAACGGTTTTCCAGCAGGTCAACACGGCCTATGCCGTGTACGCCGCCGATAGTATTCAGATGAGCCAGCAACTGGGCCGGCGTCATCTGTTCGCCATCAACAGCCACGGCATTGCCGTTCCTGAACTCGATCTCCACGTACTGCGGCTTGTCGGGCGCCTCTTCAGGCGGTTTTGTCAGCACATACATCTCTTCCGGAGCCTCTGCCCAGGTATCCTCCAGAATGCCACCCTCAAAGGAGATATGCAGCAGGTTACGGTCCGACGACCAG
>CAIYZD010000615.1 GCA_903930585.1 uncultured Geobacteraceae bacterium
CCCATGACCTGAAGCGAAAATCCTGCCATGGCCAGCAGAATGGCGATCACCGCCAGGGGGCTCCGGACGCTGAACACCAGATGCAGAAGATACCCCACCGCAAAGAGCTGGACCACCATCCGCACGGAGGCCCACACCATCTCCCCCTCCTGCCCGATCCGTTGCAGACGTGCCAGACCGATGGCAAGAAGCACCAGACCATACGCATATACCAGATTAAGAAGATCCAGCGTAATAATTTCCTGGTTTTCCATACTCAAAGCCCCCCTTTTTCCGGATCGGACAGGAACCTTCGCAGTTCGGAACTCTGTGGCCGTAAAAGGAGCTCTTCCGGCCGCCCCTCCTCCATAATGCGCCCGCCTTCGAGATAGAGCAGGTAGTCGGCTATTCGCCCCGCCAGCCGCAAATCGTGGGTCACCAGGATGACCGCCAACCGCTGTGAACGACAGATGTCATGAAAGGTTGCGGCCAGATGGTCACCGGTGGGGCGATCAAGCGCGCTGGTCGGCTCGTCCAAGAGGAGTACCGCGGGGCAGGTAATCAGGGCACGGGCGAGGCTGACCCGCTGCTGTTCACCGAGAGAGAGGGTGCGACTGTCCCGTTCGATATACTCCGGAGCCAGACGGGCAAGCTCCAGAGAATGCCGTACCTCTCTGCTATCAGCCGCAGGAAGCGGCTCGTTATGGTAGAAAAAGGGGCGTTGCAGATTGGAAAGGACCGTCCCTTCGAACATAAACGGTTTTTGCGGCACCATGGCCACCCGCCGCCGGAGCAGGAGCGGGTCAAGCGCAGAAACATCCTCATCGTCCAGGAAAATTCTGCCGCCGGTCGGGTCGGACAACCGGTTGATCAGACGAAGCAGGGAACTTTTTCCCCCTCCGGACGGGCCGACAATGGCGGTGACCTCACCGCTCCGGGCAGAGAACGAGATATCGCTCAGGATCTCCTTTCGGCCGCCTTTCGGCCCCGGTTTCACAACGCCGATTTTCTCAAGTCGCACTGTTGTCATCGCTACGCTTGTTCCACCTCGGCCACCGTGTACGCCGGCAGCACCGCTTCAACCGGTTCGTCCGGCTCGTGATGGGATCGCATAAACTGGGCCGCTATCAGTGATACCGCGCCGAGAACCGCGCCGGCCAGAAAGGGAATACGGTAACTGGTCATCCAGAAATACCCTCCCACAGCGGGCAAAAAAACTGCCGAAATGTGATTGATGGTGAAACCGACCGCCATGGATGAAGCTACATCACGGGGATCGCCGATCTTCTGGAAATAGGTGCGGATCGCCACGGAGAAGTTGAAGAGAATATTGTCAAGAATGTACATCGAGGCGGCCATGATCCGGGAGTCCGTGTAGGCATACACGAGGAAGATCAGAACCACCCCGCCGTATTCGATGGAGGAGATCCTGCGTTCGCCGAACCGGATAATAGCCTTGCCGATCAGCGGGTTCAGAATCCAGGCGACGGTGTTGTTGATAATAAACAGCAGCGTCATCTCGCGCACGGAAAAGTGGAACATCTTCACCAGCAGGAAGATCGAGAAGACCGTGAAGATCTGGCGCCGGGCGCCGGAGAGGAAGGTCAGGATATAATAGAGCAGGTACTTCCGCTTGAGAATCATCTGTTGCCGCTGGGGAGGAACATCAGTATGAGTCGGATCCTGAAACAGCCCCCATACCCCGGCCAGAAACACCACTCCCCCCACCACCAGAAAGGTTCCCCGGTAGTCAAGGAACAACCCCAGCGCCCAGATCAGGACACCGGATGCGATGCTTGAAGCGGCAGCCAGGCTGCGCAAGCGACCGAAGACAAGCGGAGAGACCCCTTTGGAGAAGTACTGCAGGGTCAGCGACTGGTTGGTGGTCTCATAATAATGGAAACCGAAACTCATCACCAGAGTGGTGAAGGCGAGCCCGCTAAAGGTCGGCAGCAGACCGGTAATGCCGGTGCCGATCCCGAGCAGGGCGATGGAAAGTGCGGCGAGGCGGTGTTCCTTGATAATCAGCATCACGAACACGGCCAGCAGGGCCAGAAAACCGGGAATCTCGCGAATGGACTGGATCAGCCCGACGCCGTTACCGTCAAGCTTGATCACTTCAACGGCGTAGTTGTTGAACAGGATCGTGTAGCCCTGCAAGCCGACCATGGAAGCGGCTGTCATTACCGCCAGAAAGCGGAGCATCGGTTTTTGTTCGGCACTGATCATAGTTGGGCACTCCGGGCAATTATGACGAGAGTAGCGGAAATCGGAGTAGTATTCAACCGATCTCTGTCCGGAGCTAGATCACATATTCCGACGCTTCGTGCGCCTGCTGGTGCACCAGGTGGAACTCTTCGAACAGCTCTTTGCGGAAAACCGCGAAATTACCGTCGGTCCGTTCTCGCGGA
>CAIYZD010000616.1 GCA_903930585.1 uncultured Geobacteraceae bacterium
AGCGAAACTTCTCGATTTTTAAACTGGTACTACCACGCGCGTTATTTGCCAGCATGTACTGTTAAAGACACATGCAGCGTAATTGGATTTTTCTCGGACCTCACAAATCGTGATTACGCAAAATCGGTGCTGGAATCAGCAAAACCGGCAGAGACATCCGTTAACCCCAAAAAGCCTGAGATCAGTAAGGAAGTCGTTATTCGTTAAAATCAATTGTACTACCGACTCACGCTCCACATCTTGGCCGTTGCAAGTTCATCCAGATCAACTTGCAACGGCCTTTTTTTATCCTCATCAACCTTCATTCCCCCTCTCCCACAATTATTTAATCCCGACGTCAAGAAAAACCACGTTCCGTCCTTTACTAACCAAGGAGGAAAAAAAGATGAACAAAAGCCAAATTTCCCCAAGACCTTTCGCCGCCCGAGCTGGCGCTGGAACATTTGCCGGGCCTGGTGCCGCTTACGGAAAACAGCGGAAACCAAGTTTATTGAACCCCAACCCCCCTACTTCTCGCTCTTACCTCCGGGGTAATGGTGCGGCCGTTTGTGAATCCGGATTTGGGGAAGAAAGCGAGAAGGAGATGGAAGAAAACAACCAAACTTTGTTCCGCTTTGTTGAGCAAGATTTGCCCTGTTCTGCTGATCTCGATCCAGATACCGACAACGCTTCTGTCATCTCTGTTGACTCCGATGCGCCCCGCTTTGACGACACTGACACTGATCCTGATACTGCCCCTGAGTCAGTCCGCTTTGACAATTCGTGTTTCCGCTTTACTGACCATGGCAAGGCCCGGGCGAGCACAAGGGGGATCACAGAAGAAGATATCGCAACAACCATGGCCTACGGCCGTGAAATCTACGGCCTGCGCGCGATTATCTACTTCATCGGCAAAAAAGAGGTACAGGAGCATGGCAAAGAGATCGAGCATTGCGCGGGCATCCACGTAATTTTGAGCCCAGACGGGGCATTAATAACGACTTACCGCAACTCAGAGCTGCACATCAATCAGCAAAAGCGAGCGAAAGAAGAGCGAGTATGTGTTGGAAAACACGTCAAGCAGCACCTCAGTGGCAAAGGAAAAAGCAAAAAAAAGCTGGAGCAAGAAGAAGCGGAGAAGGAGCAGTACGGCTTTGACCACTTACCGGCGGTGCGGAGAGAAAAGCCGTCCAGAAACCAGAAGATTACTGATTTCGTTGCAAATAGCCCAAAAAACAACCACGGGAAAAGGAGGGGATGAGATGAATGCTTGCCAAGCAGAACCCATAATCTTTGCGCGGATTATCTCTGCACCTGGAGCCTGTCACATCTACGCGGCCGCACCAAGAAACACGCTGGAGAGTGAACAAAAGCAGAACAGCTATAGCAAGCGGAACAAAAGTTTGCCTCTCCCATCGCCACCATCGGTTCTCACGCACTTCCAGAGCAGCATTGGTGCTGATATTTGCGAGAGCGTGCTTATGGAAAAAAGCGGAAAAGAGGTGGGGGAAAATACTCAACTTGATTTCCGCTTTGTAGAGACTGAGCCCGCTCCGGAGTTAGTTCGCTTTGACGACGAAAAGAGCTGGAACGAAGTGGAGGAAAATCATGATTCATTCCGCTACACGGAACATGGCAAAGCCAGAGCTGCGACGAGGAATATCCCAGAAGAAGATATTGCAACGGTCTTGACGTACGGACGAGAAGTCTACGGATGCGGCGTGATCGTATATTTTGTCGGCAAAAAAGAGATTAAAGAATATGGCAAGCAGATAGCTCATTGCGCCGGCATCCATGTCTTAGTAAGCCCAGATAACGGAGGTGTCGTAACGACATATCGCAATAACGAATTCCATATCAACCAACCAAAGCGAAATGTGAATCGTAAAAGCTCAACAAAATACCGAATTGCGTTAGATCCGGCGCAGCAAAAATGGAAAAGAAAGCTGGCGATGGAAGCCGAAGAAAGAGCGCATCGTAAAAACGATTACAAGTTAGCAGCGTAGCCAACTAATTGGAATAAAAGGAGAATGTCATGAGAAAAATAAGTCGATTGATCGTGTTTGCGGCCGCGTTGGTGTTGGGTGCCGCAGCTGGGGCTTTTGCCGGTGGCAACCAGCTGGCCGTTGCCGGAGTATCTGGCGCTGCTTATGCCGGGGCCAGTAAGCCAGATACCGCGGCGCTTGGCAGATGCGTTGCAGAGACGACCTTTCTTGGTCATGTCATTGAGACGGACTGTGACTGCAATAACTGCAAGTCCGGCGATGTCGAGAGTGAACCAGATACCGTCGCAGCTGAGTCAAAAGGTGCCGTAGTCGCTGAGACAAACGCCGTAGTCGCTGAGTGATCAGAGACGCTGCAACGTCGGCAAAAGTAGCCAAACAAAAGCAAAAAAGGAGTGAAATAAAATGCAAAACCCCAACCATACCAGCACCGCCCGCGGACTGAGCAGCATCAATGGAAGAGCCGTTCTTCTCACTTTTGTTTTGCTTTGTTTCATGAGCCTGATCGTCTGGATCTGCAACATCTCAGAATGCGACTTCTTAGACACCGCCTGCCTTGCTGCAGCAATCTTTGCCGGTTTTGTAATTACTGGAATCATTGCAACTATTCCAAGCGCTGGCTGCATACCAACGAAGTAGCGGCCTCGCGGTGGTGTTGGTTAAAGGCAGAGAAGAGAAAAAAAGGAGTTGGATTAGAAGCAAGCACAATGCAGGCAGTAGCAGAAAAGAAGTCGATTTTGGCGCATAGGGCCACCCATTTCCAAGGAGGCTTTATGCGTAACATCGACATTAATATTCCAGCGGGGGTTAGTAGGATGTCGTCCGCCGATTTCCGCGCC
>CAIYZD010000617.1 GCA_903930585.1 uncultured Geobacteraceae bacterium
CACAGGCGCAACAGGAGCTGGGCATAGATTCTTAAGCCAACTACCAGGGGTAAATTTACCGCTTGTTTTGGCCGCAATCTGCATTTCAGCGCCGGTTTGTGGATTTCTTCCGGTACGTGCAGGACGTGTCACAGCGCTGAATGTACCAAAACCGATGAATGATACGTTGTCTTCAGCCTTAAGCGCGGAGATTGTTGTGGAAATGAAGAGGTTGATTGCTTTTTCAGCTTGTACTTTAGTCATTCCTGACCCTTCAGCGATTGCAGTTATCATATCGGCTTTAGTCATGTTTTTCTCCTCAGAATAGATTGCCGTCTTTATAATCTGGAAATGTTTGAAAGTCCAGTGTGAATACTCCTGCAACCAAAGATGTTCTCCTTTTGTGGTTCAGGATTATCGGTTACAGTACGATACGTTTTGGACTATGGATCCTTTTTCCCTTGGATGTATCGGCAGATAGTTCCGATGTCGGGGTAATGTATTGTAGGAACCGAGTTTCATCGAAGCTCAGAACCGGGAACACCTATCTCCATGAACTGTCCGTGCTTTTGGGGGTGATCCCGGTTACTAAAATCAAATGCTTTTAGATTGATCTGCGCCTTAACATCATTAGGAATCACATGAGCAGACTGCATTATGTTCAGCCATTGTCCAAGGGTGCGCCCTTCGAAGTCATCTGGATTTTCAAAGAAGTTGTCAATCCAGACCAGTAATGAACCTCTTTGGGCTATCTCCAGATAAAACATTTCACCGACTTCGGCCGAAGGATGCAGGGATAAATTGTAAAACTGAGCCTTTTTATTCGACTGCAAATAAGGAACGACAGACTCCGAAAAATCCCTTATTGAGGATGCAGCCCCCATATACACGATCCTTCTATAATTATCAACTTTCTCAAACGAGTTGCGCAGATTTCTGAAGAAAGTGTACCCCCTCTTCCAACACTCCCTGGTGGACAAACGCGTTGGCAGTATACCCGGACATAAACAGAATCTTCATGTCGGGGATATTCTTTTTGTAGCCCCTTTTCAATAGCAGACAATCATCCACACACCATTCCTGGACAACGTATTCATTCGGCTGTTGTGACGAATAAGTGCAATACCGGCGGAATCCAGAATGTCACTCTTCTGGAGCAACAGTACTCCTGCATCATTGGACAGATTTCGCGAGAGTTGCATGCCGCAAATAAGATCGCCAGGTTGAACCTCTACTTCCTTCACTCCATCAGACGTTTTTTTATCGAAATACATTACGCGGCTAATCATAGTAAAATGACTGATTAGCCGAGGATCAAACCGTGTGCCTGCGAGAAGGCGAACATTCATAAGTGCGTACTCGGCCCGCTCTGTTGCTACTGAACGTGCTGCATGCTCAATAAAGTCAGCAATGGCTATGAGGCGGGCGCCAAGAGGAATATCGTCTCCATGTATTCCATCGGGAAAACCGCTCCCATCATACGCTTCATGATGGCATCGTACCATCAGGCCGACATCAAGAAGCTCTTCAAGCGAAGCAAACAGTTCCTGCCCCTGTACCGGATGGGATTGGTATTCTTTTAATTCGTTAGGCGTTATCTCAGTTTCTTGTTTCTCCGATGAAGATCGACCGGCTCCAAGTGTGCCTGCATCATGCAGAAGCCCTGCCAGTCGAACCTTTGCCACATATTCGGCAGGGAGCTCCATCTTGCGTGCAGCATCTCCTGCCAATTCGCTCACAGCTCTGGCAGCGGCACCAAAATGATCGTTCATCAGCTCGAAGACCCCGGACAACAACTCAATACTTTGTACATAGCCGTGTAGATCCGAAGCCCTTTCCTCTGCCGACATAAGCGCATCCGTTTTAATGCGTATGTTTGCAATACTTTGTAATAGCCGCTTTTTGAGGTTTCCGTTCCATTCCTCAAGTCCATCCTGTTCATCTTTCAAGGCAAGATGAGCCTTGACGCGGCTGCGAACAATAGTGCCGATGACCGGTTTTGTAATGTAGTCGACTCCTCCAGCCTCAAATCCACGTATTTCATCGCCGGGATCGAGCAGCGCCGTCACAAAAATAACAGGTATCCCCTGCGTGGAAACTTCGGTTTTGAGAGCTTTGCACACGTCATATCCATTCATTGTCGGCAACATGACATCAAGGAGAATAAGGTCAGGTGGCATATTCAAGGCGCTTTCGATAGCTTCTCTCCCCTGGGTGGCAGTCCTGATGGTGTACTCGGAACAGAGAATTGCCTCAAGCAGTGAGACATTTTCCGGAATATCATCAACGATAAGAATGGAGTGACTTTTTACCTGTGGTTCCATAATTGGCTCTCATTACTCGCAAAATTGCGAAATCTCGTAGTGGGTCAGGACTTCTCGGCTTATGCTCATCTCTATAAAATAAATAACTTCAATGTTCTGCTTATCTGTGTCAGACAGATAGTTTCACAACGTAAGCCTATGTGGGATATTTACAGGTGGGGGCACTGTTATCATTGTTTGAGAAAGCGGAATTGTAAAACTGAATCTGCTCCCTGTTCCGATGTGGCTCTCCACCCAGACCCTGCCGCCGTGCAGTTCCACCAGTTGTCTGTTGAGCGCCAGACCGAGTCCGGTTCCTTCAAATTCTTTGCTGTAGGCCGATTCCAACTGAGTGAATGGCTGGAATAGCTTCGGAATATCTTCCGCCTTGATTCCCATGCCGTTGTCTGCAACGGTAATTTCAATGGAATCTGCAGCTCTGACGGCATGTACGCTTACAGCTCCACCGGTTGGGGTGAATTTGACCGCGTTAGAGATCAGGTTGAACAGTATTTGTTTCAGTTTCCTCTTGTCTGCCACAATGTTTACGTCGGCCTCTGGGGAAAGATCTATACCGAGCGTTATCCCGTTCTTCAGTGCTTTTTCTTTGAGCATTATAAATGACGACTCCACAGCTTCATGCAGCGAAAACTCGGTCAGATCAAGTACCATTTTCCCGGACTCAACCTTGGAGAGGTCGAGGATATCATTGATCAGGGAGAGCAGGTGTTTTCCGCTGGCAAGTATGTTGTTGACGTATTCATGCTGTTTTTCATTGATCGGCCCGAACAACTCATCTTCCAGCACCTCGGAAAAGCCGATCACTGCATTAAGCGGAGTGCGCAGTTCGTGGCTCATGTTGGCAAGGAAGTCCGACTTGCTCCGTGAAACAGCCTCCAACCGCAAATTGTTTTCGGAAATAAACTGAAGAGTTCGAATCAAGGCAAACAGCAGCAGAGAAATAATAATTCCGCCGACCAGAGGAAGCCATACCCGAATATATTCCACGGAAGAGAACCCGCCACCGGTTTGTGTGAAACGCAGTGTCCAGCGTTTACCATTGAAATCAACCGGAATCAGTTTTGAATATTGAGCAGCAGCAAAGTGTTTCTCACCTTCCGTTGGATGAGATGAATAGAGAATACTCTTGAGAGATGGCTGTTCTCCATCAAATATCTGAAGACGAAGCCGTTTTCCCAACTCTGCATTGCGGACGCCAAGGATCCCCTGCATCAAGTCGTCCATCCTATAGGGGCTGTAAACCCAGCCATTGATAGCTGCACGACGCTGTTCCACTGTTTCTATGGGCATACCTTTACGATAAACCGGCACAAACATCAAGGTACCAGCCTGGATGTCTTTGTCGGTTTCCTGCACCAGGACGACTTTGCCGGTAAGCGCGGCATCGTTGGTATCCCGCGCTCGTTCCAGAGCAGCACGCCTCACCGGCTCCGTAAGCATGTCGTAGCCGAATGCCCGCAGATTACGGCCGGAAGACGGTTCCAGAAAGATGACGCTGGAATAGAGTTCGCGGTCACCATCCGGGTGAACGGTGTACGTGGGGAATCCTTGACGGCGGATTTCGTTGATGTGCCCGGATAGATCTTTTCTCGGAATCAAAAGCGAAAACCCGATCCCTTGAATACCAGGGAGCTGTTTGTCAATATTCTGATGTTGCGTATAGAGCCGCCATTTATCGCGTGTAACCGCGTCGGAGGCATCAAAAAAAGCAGCACCGCTAAGAAGAATACGGGCATGAGCATCCATGCGTTCCGAAATTTTAGTTGTAATTTCGATGCAGTGGTCTGCAAAATCCTTCTCCGCTATCTCTTCAACACTTGATTTCATATACAAGGTTGCAGCGGCAGTAATCATAACACCAACGACCAGTACAACCCACGTGATGCGCGGATTCTTGAAAAAGTCCTCAGTAGTTGTGGTGCTGGTTCCGACTTTATTGGTGGGTGATGCAGTGGTCATGGTGTCCCCTGAATCAAAATATTCCGTAGTTATATCCAGGCATATTCTCTTGATCAGTTAATCGTTCCGTTAGCCTTCAAAACCCTCTTCAGAATCCTACATCATATAGTGTATGGTCAAATTCACCGGTAATAGACTTCTTATTGTTGACATACGGCGCTTTCCACCAGGTTCAAGAACTCATGTGTTGACAGGCTCCCTTTCCCTTCGATCCGCCAGACTTTTCCAGCCAATCGAGCCCGGTCGGCTGCGGAAAGATCCATTGAGGTCAACACGAGAATAGGCACATTAACGGCTGCGTTCCCTTCCTGAAGCCGCTCAGCAATATCGAAGCCACTCATGCCTGGCAACATCAGGTCAAGGACTATCATATCGGGTGAGTCAGTCCGCGCCATTTCCAAACCCAATTTCCCATTGCCCGCTCGTAGTGCCCGATACCCTTTGCTATGCAGGACTTTTTCCAAAGAGGCCAGTGTCAGTGGGTCATCCTCGATCAGCAGAATAGTGTTGCCGGCACTGCGAACAGTCTCCGGTTGTACAGGTGGGGGCACTGTTATCGTTGTTTGAGAAAGAGGAATTGTAAAGCTGAATCTGCTCCCCGTTCCGATGTGGCTCTCCACCCAGATCCTGCCGCCGTGCAGTTCAACCAGTTGTCTGTTGAGTGCCAGGCCGAGGCCGGTGCCTTCGAATTCTTTGGTATAGACCGATTCCAACTGAGTGAATGGCTGAAATAGCTTCGTAATATCTTCTTCCTTGATTCCAATGCCGTTGTCTGCCACGGTAATTTCAAGGAAATCAGCATCTCTGACGGCGTGAACATCTACAGCTCCACCGGTCGGGGTGAATTTGACCGCATTAGAGATCAGGTTGAACAGTATTTGTTTCAGTTTTCTCTTGTCTGCCACAATGGTTACGCTGGCTTCCGGGGAAATGTCGGTACTGAGTGTTCAAGTAAGCCGCTATCGCGGCAGTAATAAACCTTTTTTTCCCCGCAGTGCTCCTCGTTTGACATAACTGCTTTCGTACC
>CAIYZD010000618.1 GCA_903930585.1 uncultured Geobacteraceae bacterium
GGTGTTCCAGTCGATTGTCATCGGTGGCTCCCACATGAAAATGCATTACACATCATCTAAAATCAGCTTCTATCAAATCACTTACCTTTTGCAAGATATCTACCGACATCATTGGTTTTTGCATGAAGTTGCCATTTGGAATTTGATCTAATCCATTTTCAGAATAGGCACTCATAAAAAGAATTTTCGCATCTGGGTCTAATTCTATTATTTCATAATATGCAGTGATACCATCCTTGCGAGGCATCATAATATCCATTAATACAAGGTCAATACCCTCAACCTCAACCGCTTCAGCGTATTTATTTACGGCCTCAACGCCATCCCTGGCCTCGATAACATTATACCCTTTATGAATCAGCAATGTATGCATGAACCTGCGCAGGTTCCTGTCATCATCAACGAGAAGAATCGTGTGCTTAGCGGGTATGTGGCTGTTAGCAGAGTTTGAAGTTGAGTTCATAGGTTAAGGGTACGTCTTGGTCCTCGGTGTTTCCGTTCAATAAATATGGGCGTGTTGAGTCAAACGGCATAATAGTAACTTATAACTATCGAAGTTATGGGTGCATTATGGCTGGTGTAAACAAATAACGTCAAAACAGTACCAGATTATGCCCGTAATATCAATGCGTTTTCCCTCCAGCAGAGAGTGGTAGAGAGTTCACATCACCAACCGGCGATAAATTCTCATTCCGATTCATTTTCACTTTGGTAAATATAGCCGGTGTAATGTGTGGTGGCAGAAAAATATGGACCGTAAATGGATTATTGATTGTTGAAGTCTGTGAACAAATAGCGTAATTACAAGGTAATTATTACCAGATTTTGATAGTCAACCCCGAACAAAAGTGGATAGAAAAGTGGATACACTAAACGAATTGCTCCGGTTCGCCGGTAACCGGTGGTACTCGCTCTGCCAATGATCCTGTGCCAGTGAACAGACTTCCGATCGATGACATCCTCCCAGTTCTCCTTGAATCGGTTCGCATTCATCAGAGCATAATTCTGCACGCCCCGCCAGGGGCGGGCAAGACCACGCGCGTTCCATTGGCACTGCTTGAAGCGATGCAGTCAACTGCCGGTCGTATTATCATGCTTGAGCCGCGACGGATCGCTGCAGTGTCGGCAGCACGCTGGATGGCGAGTACTCTTGGAGAAGAGGTCGGGCAGACGGTTGGGTACTCTATCCGCTTTGAGAGCTGTATTTCCCAGGCGACGCGTATCGAGGTGGTTACTGAAGGGATTCTGACGCGGCGGATTCAGAATGATCCCGGTCTTGACGGCGTCGCGCTGGTGATTTTTGATGAGTTTCATGAACGGAGCATCCATGCCGATCTCGGGCTGGCTCTCTGCCGGGAAGTGCAGCAATTGCGGGGTGATCTTAAAATCCTGGTTATGTCCGCTACGCTTGATATTCAGTCGCTTTCCCGGTTGCTTGACAATGCTCCGGTGATCGGTTCGGAGGGGCGCTCGTTTGCCGTGGCACTGCACTATCTTGATGATAGCGGACATGCGCGTCTGGCTCATAAAATGGCAGCAGCGGTTCTTCGTGCACTGAACGAAACGGTTGGGGATATACTGGCGTTTTTGCCCGGTTCCGGCGAAATCCGCGCGTGCGCGACCCAGCTTGCGGAATCCGGAGTTGCCCAGCGCAACATCATGGTATGTCAACTGTATGGCGATCTGCCGATTGCCGAGCAACAGAGTGTCATTCAGGCGGGAGCGCAGCGAAAAGTGGTCCTTGCCACCAGTATTGCCGAAACCAGCCTGACGATCGAGGGCGTTCGCACGGTCATCGACTGCGGCGTATCGCGGAGGCTGCAGTATGATCCGGGCAATGGGTTGAACCGGTTGGTTACGGTGCGCGAATCGCGCTCCTCAGCCGAACAGCGTGCCGGACGGGCCGGGCGGACGGCCCCCGGAGTCTGCTATCGCCTTTACACGGAGCATACGCTGCATGCGATGGCGCCACATACGCCTCCGGAGATAGTGGTTACCGACCTGTCACAGCTCTTGCTGGAACTGGCAGCCTGGGGTGTTACCGATCCGCAGCAGCTCGGATGGCTTGATGCTCCTCCTGCTGCCGCACTTGAATCGGCCCGCCGTCTGCTTGTCGAGCTGGATCTCTTTGATGACGCCGGCCGGATTAGCAATCGTGGCCGTGAAGTCGTGAGGATGCCGCTTCATCCCCGTCTTGGCCGGTTATTGCTCCGCTCCCGGGAACTTCGTTGTCCCGGATTGGGGTGTCAGATAGCGGCACTGCTTTCAGAACGGGACCTGTTTCGGACATTGGCAGGGAACGCCCCGCTTCGGATAAGCAGTTCCGACATAACTGATCGTCTGGACGCTTTGAAAAGCTGGCGCGCATCGGGTCGTAATGACCGAAGTATGGATCTCCCGGCGGTAAAAAACGTGGAACGGGTTGTTCGACAGCTGGAACGGCTGCTGAAGGTTTCATCTGCGGATAAAGAAGAGTGTGTCTGCGATGACGACCGTATCCCCCGGTTGCTGCTGGCGGCGTATCCTGATCGTCTAGCACGGCGCAGGGCGTCCGGTGGCGGTTATCTTCTTGCCAATGGGCGCGGGGCGCGTATTTCCGACCGGAGTGCGGTCAGAACTGCCGAATATATTGTTGCGCCGGAGCTTGATGCCGGGAACGAAGCGGAAGCGATCGTCCATCTTTCCGCGGAAATACCGGAGTCCGTTATACGCGAAGAGCGGGCAGGGCATATCCGGCGGGAAACGGTAGTGAGCTGGGATGATCGGGAGGAACGTGTGATCGCCCGGCGTCTTGAACGACTGGGGAGCATCCAGCTTGCTGTACAGTCGGTTGTTCCGACGGCAGCACAGACCGTACCCGCCGTGATCGGAGCGCTCCGTACGTCCGGTATGGGGTTGCTGACGATGAATGATGCGTTCCGCCAGTTTCAGGGACGTCTGCTGTTGCTCCGCTCCTCTTTTCCGGAACGGGAGTGGCCGGATGTCTCGGATGCGGTTCTTTCCGAGACACTTGAAACGTGGCTGGCGCCGTATCTTGAATGGGTCACCTCCGCAAAAAGAATCGCTCAGCTGGATATCGCCGACATCTTGAGGCAGGGCCTGGATTATCGCCGGCAACGGGAACTGGATGAATTGGCGCCGACGCATCTGTCCGTTCCGAGCGGCTCGCGGATCAGAATCGATTATTCGGGCGAAAGCCCGGTGCTGGCGGTGAAACTTCAGGAGCTGTTCGGTTTGGCAGCGGGGCCGACGGTGTGTAGCGGCAGGATTTCGGTGCTGTTGCATCTGTTGTCGCCCGCGGGGAGGCCGATTCAGGTAACCAGAGATTTACGGGGGTTCTGGGACGGCTCGTATCAACAGGTTAAAAAGGAGCTGAAAGGGCGGTACCCCAAGCACCCCTGGCCCGAGGATCCATGGAGTGCCGTGCCGACGCGCAGGCTGAAACCGAGAGGGTAACGGCAAATCCCCCTCGCAGCCGCTGGTTGAGGAGACTAAAAGCTCCTTCCCCCAGCGGAGGGAGGTGGGGAGGGGGGATAATCCGCAGTTATTGACCGTGTGAAGTACAGCTCCCTATCCGGCTATCCGGAATGTCACATCTTTGATAGTATCGGCGCTCTCCTGAATAACACCCCTGTCGGAGTTTGCCGCCAGATGCCGCAGGATGGCGAACACCATCTCCGCATCTTCCGGTTTTTCAAGCTGTGCGGCGATCTCCTCCGCCGTCATGCTTTCCTGGCGCTGTTGCAACAGTCCCATCACCGATTTCTGAAGGGTAATCACGCTGCCGGCCGCTTTTTTACCCGCTTCGACACCGGGTTGGTGATAGGCATTGATATTGATCAGGCTGGCGTAGAGACCGACAGTGCGCTCGAACAGCGCAATCAGGACACCGATCGTAAATGCATCGACCTGTTTGATCGTGATGGTCATCGATTCGCGGCCATTCTCATAGAGCGCGGCTCGGGTGCCATGAAAGAAACCGAACAGGAAATCACCGCTTGTTATCCCTTCCTCGACGGGGAGCGAACTCCCCTCCCTGTCTCTCAAAACCTCGATAAATGTAACAAAAAAATTCGCCACACCATCCCGCAACTGCTGTACATACGCATGCTGATCGGTGGAGCCTTTGTTGCCATACACGGTCAACCCTTGAAGAACAGCAGCGCCGTCCCGGTCAAGCTCTTTACCGATTGATTCCATGATCAGCTGCTGCAGATAGCGGGAGAAAAGCAGCAGACGATCCTTGTAAGGGAGCATAACCATGTCTTTTACGCCGCGTCCGCCGGTGGCGTGGTACCACATCAGTGCCATGACCGCTGCCGGATTATGCATCGCATAGGGTCTGCGGGTTACGGTGTCGCAGGCTTTGGCCCCCTCAAGCAGCGCCTTGATGTCGACTCCCTGAAGAGCTGCCGGCAGAAGCCCGACCGCCGAGGTGACGGATGTTCGCCCACCGACCCAGTCCCACATGGGAAAGCGCTCCAGCCATCCTTCAGCCCGTGCTAACCGGTCAAGTTCGCTTTCCGCGCCGGTTACCGCCACGGCATGCTGAGTAAAATCGAGTCCGGCACGCTGATAGGCTGTCCTGGCTTCCAGCATCCCGTTACGGGTTTCCTTGGTGGAACCGCTTTTTGAAATGACAATCGTCAGTGTTTGTGAAACGGATTCGCCAAGTTCCGCAAAGACCTTGTCGATACCGTCCGGGTCGGTATTGTCAAGAAAATACGGTCTCATCCGATCGGAACCGGAAGTCAGCGCGTCGGCAACAAACTGCGGCCCCAGTGCTGAACCGCCGATACCGATTATGAGAATATTAGTAAAAGGGTCGCCGTTCTGAGCAGAGATGGCACCGGTATGGATCTTGGAACAGAATGCAAGGATTTGCGCAATTGCAGTTTCGATCTCCTGCCGGATCTCGTCGGAAGGGGAACGTTCCGGGTTTCTCAGCCAGTAGTGCCCGACCATGCGTCCTTCGTCATGGTTGGCAATTGCGCCCCCCTCCAGAGCACTCATTTCGGAGAGTGCAGCCTGTAGTGCGGGTTCCATCTGCTCGAAAAAACTGTCGGTGAAATTCATGCGACTGATATCGAGCGAGAGTCCGATCTCCGGACAGTGGCAGAGATATTTTTGATAGCGGTTCCAAAGAGTACGCTTCTTTTCCATTTGTCCCCTCCGTGCAGCGTGGATACACAAAAGGCGGAGCATGCTCCGCCTTTTGTCTCAGCTTCTTATTTGTGCTACTTTTTAATGTTGTAGAACACGTCGTGTCCTTTGAACAGGGAGGTGCTGTCGAGCTCATCCTCGATCCGGAGAAGTTGGTTGTACTTGGCGACGCGGTCAGTGCGGCAGAGTGAACCGGTTTTGATCTGGCCCGAGTTGACCGCCACAGCCAGATCGGCCAGGGTGGTGTCTTCGGTTTCACCTGAACGATGGGAGATAACGGTCGTATAACCGGCACGTTTGGCCATTTCAATCGCTTCCAGGGTTTCGGTAAGGGTACCGATCTGATTCAGTTTGATCAGGATCGAGTTGGCGATTCCTTTCTGGATTCCTTCTTTCAGGATCTTCGGATTGGTGACGAACAGGTCGTCTCCGACAATCTGGATCCGTTTTCCGAGACGATCAGTCAACAGTTTCCAGCCGTCCCAGTCGTTTTCCGCCATACCGTCTTCAATGGAGATAATCGGGTATTTGTTGACCAGATTTTCGTAGAAATCAACCATGTCGGTGGGAGTCTTTATTTTTTGTGTTTCATTTTCAAGGGTATACACACCATCCTTGAACAGTTCGGAAGAAGCGACATCGAGTGCCAGGAGCACGTCTTCGCCCGGCTTGTACCCCGCCTTGACGATCGCTTCCATGATGACTTCCAGCGCTTCTTCGTTGGACTTCAGATTCGGAGCAAAACCGCCTTCGTCGCCAACGGCGGTGTTGTACCCTTTACCCTTCAGGACACCCTTCAGGGCATGGAAAATCTCCGCACCCATCCGAAGCGCTTCCTTGAAGCTCCCGGCTCCGGCCGGCATGATCATAAACTCCTGGATATCTACATTGTTATCGGCATGGGCTCCCCCGTTGATGATGTTCATCATCGGCAGTGGCAGTTCGCGGGCATTGGCTCCGCCGATATATTTATACAACGGCTGTCCGGCTTCTTCGGCCGCAGCCTTGGCAACTGCCAGAGAGACGCCGAGAATCGCGTTGGCACCAAGGTTTGTCTTGAATTCGGTGCCGTCCAGTTCGATCATCTTCAAATCGATTCCGACCTGGTCTTCGGCTTCCATGCCGATAACCTCTTCGGCTATGACGTTGTTCACGTTGTCAATCGCCTTCAGTACGCCCTTGCCGAGATACCGTGCTTTATCACCGTCACGCAGTTCCATGGCTTCGCGTTCGCCGGTTGAAGCGCCTGATGGCACGGCGGCCCGCCCAAAAGCACCCGATTCAAGAAAAACTTCAACTTCCAGAGTCGGATTCCCACGGGAATCCAGAATTTCTCTGGCATAGACATCAACGATCTCACTCATGTACAGCCCCCTTACTTGGAATAAAGTGATCTGGAGACAGCACTCTCCAGTTAACTCAATTTGGTATACCACAAATATTTGAAAATAACAGCCTTCGGGGTAACAATTTTCAAATTCAATGTCGCTCGGGCCGAGTGGAACAAACCGGGGACTGGAGTAATCAACAAATCTTCCGTCAGGATTTGAGACCCCGAGATACGTCCTGCTTCAACAGGCAAGAGCCAGCGTCAACAGGAGCGGAAACATATTGAGGCAGGCAAACAGTGCCTTTTCAGAGCGGAAAAGAAATGACATGAACAGCAGGATAATGAACAACGCGTACCAGAGGGTGAAAAACGGCTGAATAACTCCGAACAGCGGAAGCAGCATGGCTCCCGCCGTTAAAGCGACCATCCAGAGCGCCATCAGGTGCGTTCGGCCGTCTCCTGATGCAATAGTGCAGATCGGGAAGCCGGCCGCACGATAGTCATCACAGCAGCGGTTCTGTAGCAGCCAGAAGTGGGGAATCTGCCACAAGAACATGACGCCGGCAACCAGTTGGATATGATGATCGTTGTACGCCCCCCCCGCAACAGTCCAGCCGATCAATGGCGCCATCGCTCCGCAGAAGGCGCCGAGGGGGAGCGACAGACTGGTCCGGCGCTTGAGAGGGGTGTAGACCGCAAGATACCAAACCAGCGTGAATACGCCAAAGAGCCCGGCACTGACTCCTCCGGCACGCACGATCCAGAACAGGCCGCAGAGAAAGGTGACAACCCCAATGGTAACTGCGGTCGAAACGGTCATCGTTCCTGCCGGCAGCGGACGCCCTTTGGTGCGAGACATTAACAGATCAACGTCCCGCTCCAGCACCTGGTTGAACGCTGACCCGGCAGCAGCCAATAACGCTGTCCCGCCGCATACCGCCAGCAATTGCCTGACATCTGCGGCGCCAGGGAAGAGCAGGTATCCACCGGTTGCAGACACTCCGTTAAGGAGCGCCAGACGCCAGCGAAGCAGCTTGGAAATATCACGTATCTTCACTTCAGTTCTTCCAGCCATTTCAGCAGTGCCGCTATTTCAGCAGCGGATAGATCAGTAAAGGGGGGCATAATGGGTTGGTACCCCTCGACTATGGTTGCAGTCGGTTCAATGATCGATTCCTTCAGAAACGGAATATCCGCCGTTACCGTGAGAGGCTTCCCCCCTTTGTTAACCTTGACTTGTGATCCGTAAAGCCCTTTGAACGTCGGCCCGACACTTTTACTTCCGTCGATTGAATGGCAGCCAAGGCATCCTTTCTTCTGCGCCACCTCTTTGCCGTCAACGGCTGCGGCTCCTTTTGCTGCGCCGCCGCTTCGGAAATAGTCCACCAGAGTCGTTACTTCAGCATCTTTCAGCGTAAATGGCGGCATGGCCGGGGCAAAGCCCTTTACGATATCAGCATTTGGTTCGGCAAGGGACCTCTTCAGATAGGCTTCGTCCACGGTAACGGAGTGTTCAGTCCCACTGGTCAATACAACGGAAACTCTTCCCCAGAGTCTTTTAAAAGTCGGCCCTACTTTGGTGGTGCCGTCTGTGGAGTGGCATCCGAGACAGCCGTACTGTTCAAGCAGCTTAAGGCCGGGATGCGGGGGCGCTGCTGCAGTCGGTTCATTCAGCCAGGCGCTGAATTTTTCATCGCTCAGCGCCTCCACAGTTGTGATCATCTGTGAATGCCCGGTTCCGCAGTAGGATGAACAGAAAATATCATAGGAGCCAGGTTTGGTGGCGACAAACCAGACATGGTTGGCCATTCCAGGTACGACATCGCGTTTGACCCGGAAGGCAGGAATGTAAAAACCATGCAGGACGTCCAGAGACGTCAGGTTTACCTTAACCGGCTTTCCGACCGGTACATACAGCTTTGGACTGTTGCGCCCCCCCGGATAGGAAAAATTCCACGACCATTTGCGGGCGGTGGCATCCACTGCCATGGCGCCTGCCGGTACGTTCCTGAGCGACATGAATCCGGCCCAGCCATAGTAAAACATGGCAAGAACCAGCACAGTAGGGAGTACAATCCAGACGGCTTCCAACCAGAAATTACCCTCTGCGGCGGAAGTCGGCTTCGGCGAACGGGATCTGTGGTAGCGATAGACAAACCAGATCATAACCGCCGTAATGCCGAGCAGCAGGACCAGACTTGCCCCGAAGATAAAGATGAAGACCGGATCTATCGCTTCGTTTGTTGTCATTAGTGTCGTTTTCACGGTAACTCCTCATACCACGTTGCAATCAACGGTATAGCACATCAAAAAAAGTGAGCCCGATGAATATAGCCAGCGTCACCAGAGCGACAAACAGCAACAGCTGCATAAGCCTGTTCTCATATTTCATATGCATGAAAAAAGCGATCACCAGGCCGGCTTTGGTGCAGGCAACGGTAAGAGCGCAGATGACCTTGAGTCCTCCAAGATCAAAACGGGTAACCAGTATTGTCACCGCAGTCAGAAAAAGGAGTGTAGCCCAGACGGCAGTTAATTTACCAAAGCTTATGATGTGATGTTCATCCGTGTGTGTTGTCATGGGACGCTCCCTACAGCATGAGATAATAGAGGGGGAATATGAATATCCAGACCAGATCAACGAGATGCCAGTAAAGTACACTGTTCTCGAGCATGACGAAATCGGTTCCGGTTATGGTGCGTTTCTTTACGCGGTACGCCACAACCGCAAGCAGAGTAGCACCGATCAGCACATGCAGGCCATGAATGCCGGTACTGAGAAAATAGAGGCTGAAAAAAACCGACTCACCGGGTGGACCTTTGATAATATGTTCTGAGCCGGGGAAAATGCCGTGATGGAACTTTGCCGACCACTCGATAAACTTGATCACCATAAAGCCGGCGGCGCAGAAGATGGTACCGCCGATAAGCTTCAACGTCAGCTGCGGTTTATCCTGTTGTATTGCGGTGAGCGCCATGGCTGCAAACAGGCTGCTGGTAACCAGAAGAAAGGTGTTGGTTCCACCGAGCACCACATTCAGTTGATGCCCCCCGTTTGAAAAATCCTGCGGATAGCGGGCCAGATAAACTGCGTAGAGGATGAACAGCCCGCCGAAAAGGAGAATTTCGGTGAACAGAAACAGCCACATGCCAAGTTTGGCCCCGGCGTAATCCTTGTGAGGTTCGTGAGTCATGGTCGTGTCCTGTCAGCGGGATTTTCAGATGATGAGGTGTCACTCTCCGCATTGAAATCATATGGTCCGTGAGTTACCACCGGAGCGCTGATGAAATTAAGTGTCGGCGGGGGAGTAGGGGTACTCCATTCCAAGGTTGCCCCCCCCCATGGGTTGCCGGTAAATGGCTCGCCCCAGAACAGTCCACGGAATAAATTTATCAGCATGATCACCAGTCCAACGGCAAGTATCCAGCTCCCCACGGTTGCGACCAGATTTAGTTGCGCAAACTCGGGCAGATAATCGTAATAACGCCGCGGCATTCCCCGCATTCCGAGCACCTTCATGGAAAAATAGAGTACGTTGAACCCGACGAACATCAGAACCCAGGCAACGACTGCCGGCCGTTTCCGGTACATGCGACCGTAGAACTTGGGGAGCCAGTAGTGCATGGCGGCGAAGAAGGCAAAACCGGTGCCTCCGAACATGACATAGTGGAAATGCCCCACCACGAAATGGGTGTCATGGACATGCACATCGGTAGCGGCTGCGCCCAGTATCAGGCCGGTCAGGCCGCCGATGGAGAAGAGCAATATGAACGAGAGTGCAAACAGCATCGGCGGATCGAGCGTTATTGATCCGCGATAGAGGGTTGAAACCCAGTTGAACACCTTGATGGCGGAGGGTATCGCTACGATGAACGTCAGAAAGGAGAAGACCATCACGGCGGTATCGCTCATACCGCTGGTGAACATATGGTGCCCCCAGACCAGCGAACCGGCGGCGGCTATGGCCAGACTGGAGAAGGCGATCATCTTATAGCCGAAAATCGGCTTCCGGGAGAAGACCGGGATGATATCGGAGATTATCCCCATCGCCGGCAGAATCATAATATAGACCGCAGGATGTGAGTATATCCAGAAGAGGTGCTGGAACATGATCGGGTCTCCACCTCTGGCAGCGTCAAACAGCCCGGTGCCGAGCATCCTCTCGGCAATTACCAGCAGCAGTGTGATCCCGAGGATCGGTGTCGCCAGAATCTGCACCCAGGCGGTGGCGTAGAGCGACCAGGTGAAGAGCGGAATGCGGCCCCACGTCATTCCGGTAGCCCTCATGCGATGGATTGTGGTAACGAAGTTGAGGCCGGTCAGTATTGACGAAAAACCGAGGATAAAAACTCCGAACAGAGCAAGAGAGACATTGGTGGTGGACTTGGCGCTGAATGGCACATAGAACGTCCAGCCGGTATCAGGCGCCCCCCCACCTGTGAACAGTGAAGTCAGCACCAGCAGGGCGCCGATGGCGTAAAGCCACCATGAAAAGAGGTTCAACCGGGGAAAGGATACGTCGGGTGCCCCGATCTGGATCGGCATTACCATGTTCCCGAATGCGCCCGGTATGCCCGGAATGATGAACAGGAAAATCATCACCACGCCATGAACGGTAAAAACGGCGTTGTATGTCTGCGCGTCCATGATGGTCCTGCCGGGAGCCATAAGTTCAATCCGAAGTAATAGCCCCAGTACCACGCCGACCAGAAAAAAAGACAAAACGGAATAGAAGTACAGTAACCCGATCCGCTTGTGATCAGTGGAGAAAATCCAGGCTCCGATGCCGCTCTTACCGGTGTCGGTCCAGAAGCCCCGTTCCGAAACCGGCTGTTTATGCTCAGTAGAACTCATATTTCCTCCGATTTTTTTCTGTTACGCTTGTTGCCTGCCAGCAGCAGAAACAGGAGAAAGCAGCAGGCGGTCATAATCACAACGGTGGCACTCACCCTGAGAATGTTAAACACGTATGTTTTTCCTGCAGGATCAAAAGTAAAGCAGAAGTCGACCGCTTTGCGGATCGTTTTACCTATCCTGCCGTCACGGGCTTCCAGCAGAGCAAGACTCACGTCCTTTGCCAGAAAAGTGGTGCCGTAGAGGTAGCGAACAATTTTCCCGTCACCTGTCACCACAACGCTGGCCACGGGATGAACGAATTCGTGACCCCGCTGCTGGAAACGAAAGCCTATGGCATCGGTGAAAAGGTGAATATTCTTCTTGTCTCCGGTGAGAAAACGCCACCCATCGGGCGGAAAAGGGGCGCCGATTGCCGCAAGGTACATTTTTCTGGTTCGCTCTGCCTGCTTAAAGGTCTCTTCCTGATTAAAGCTGATCGAGATGATCCGGTAGGCGCTCCCCGGCTTCTCCCGCAATGATGTCAGAATTCGGGCTAACCCTCCCTGCGCGTAGTTGCAGACATTGGTACAGCTGTAATAAACAGGTAACAGTATGGCCGGACCTGTCACCAGGTCACCCAGTCGCACTTTATTGCCCCGCTCATCAGAGAATACAGCGTCAAGCGGTATCCGTGATCCGAGGTGTTCGTCGAGGCCGACCTCCTCAGTTGCCGGTTCTGGAGCGGCGACAGGATGCTGATGATGGTGCTCGGCAGGTTTTTCTGCGGAGAGTGCCGCTGATAATATGACCACATTCGTAAAAAATATCGCGCAAAACAGGATAACTGCAAAATGGTAAACTGATAGGGAGGACGAATCTGACAAAATATGCTCCTGCATTTAATTTTACCTGCACTCTGCGTTCAATATATGCTCTGTCTTTTCGTAATTGACTGTATATACGCTAAGAAAATTTTCTACAAGTAGATATGGAAAAGAGAGCTCTCTGTTGCTCACGTGCTGCGCCGTAACATTTGTTCACAATCGATCATAAACGTGGTATGACAAAAAACGGCACTCACGTTTTACGCTGGGGTCGAGGGTGTGGATGAAGGAGCTGCGGATATGAACATAAGGATACTTGTTGTCGATGATGAACTGAGCATGCGTGAATTTCTCTCGATCCTGCTGGAGCGGGAGGGATACGACGTGAGTGTTGCCGGGTCTGCCGTTGATGCGCTCCGCTTGATGGAGTCGGCGCTGTTCGACCTTGTGCTGTCGGATGTCAATATGCCCGGTTTGTCCGGAATTGAGCTGCTGGCCCGAATTAAGGAGAAGTCTCCCGAGACTGCCGTACTGATGCTTACCGCCTTTTCAACCGCCGAGCAGGCGGTGGAAGCGATGAAGCTGGGAGCCTACGACTACCTTTGCAAGCCGTTCAAGAATGATGAACTTAAGCAACTGATCAAGAATGCGCTCGAAAAACAGGGGCTTAAACGAGAAAACAGGCTGCTGAAAAAAGATGCCGGCGAGCGGGACAGTTTTTGCGGCATCATCGGTAAAAGTCGTAAAATGCGTGAACTGTTCGATATGATCCAGAAGGTTGCCGCCAGCCAGAGCAGCGTGCTGATTCTTGGAGAGAGCGGAACCGGCAAAGAGCTGGCAGCCCGGTCGATCCACACCTGCAGTCCGCGCAAGTCCAAGCCATTCGTGGCGGTCAATTGTGGCGCAATTCCGGAAAACCTGATTGAGAGCGAGCTGTTCGGGCATAAGAAAGGGGCTTTTACCGGTGCTGTCGGCGATCGCCCCGGACTGTTTGAGCAGGCCGAAGGTGGGACGCTTTTTCTGGACGAGATCGGAGAACTACCACTGTTGATGCAGACCAAGCTGCTGCGGGTGCTTCAGGAGAGGGAATTCAAGCGGGTAGGGGATGCCCAGACCCGCAAAACCGACGTACGCATCATCAGCGCCTCGAATCGCGATCTTGAAGCCCAGATAAAGGACAGCTCATTTCGCGAAGACCTGTTTTACCGTCTCAACGTTGTCCAGCTTGTTCTGCCGCCGCTCCGGGAGCGGGTCGAGGATATACCTCTCCTGATCGAATATTTTTGCCGCAAGCTGCAGGCAAACGGACAGGGAAAACCGGCTACCGTTACGCCCGGTGCCCTCAAGATGCTGGTGAATCATCCCTTCCCCGGCAACATCCGCGAGCTGGAAAACTGCATTGAACGGAGCCTGATCATCGATCCGGCGGTTATTTCAGAACTGAGCCTGCCGAAACAACTGCTGGTCGGAAAACTCCCCTGCTTCACGGCTGATTGTGACATACCCGAAGGCGGCATGCAGCTGGAACCGTTGCTGGATGAACTGGAGAAACGGTATCTGCTCAAGGCGCTGGAGAGAACCGGCGGGGCCAAGAAGAAAGCGGGAGAGCTGCTGGGAATGTCGTTCCGCTCGTTCCGGTATCGACTGGCCAAGTTTGGGCTGGATAGCGGGGAGGAGTAGCGTTGACGACTAAGGTGGGGGCAGAAGCAGCATGACCTCCTGTTGTCTGGCAATGGGAGCGCTTATTTTTTCCGGTACTCCGTTCTCCTTTGCCAATCTTTTGAATGATACCACGGCTGTTTTTACCTGATCAATTATCGCAAGGGCGGTTTTCTCATGTATTGATGCGACTCGGGCTATGGCCAGCAGGTTTGCAATGCGCGGTTCTTTTCCTTCGCCTTTGTAGCTGGTCCAATGCTCTCCACCCGGCCCGGTTGAAAATGTCAGGTCATAAGCGGGTGATAGTTGCCACCTTCCATCCTCTGACAGTATGTATCCATGGTTTTTAGAGTGGTCATCACGATTTATGGCAAACATATTAAAGGATGCCCTCCTGAATTGCTCTTCTGCCTGTTCGGCGCTGTTTGTAAGTCGCCACGCAACCTTCATGAGCTCTTCATAGTCCAGTGTTGGCGCCATATGGTCGGCGTGCAGCAGCCCGCATGCGGTTGCAATGTGACAGCGCCTGTTGTTCGGTCGATCAAAACGTCTTGTGGCGATGTGTTGAACACCATTGTCGTCGGTAATCAGCATACGATCCGGAACGGAAATTCCGGCGTTTTCCGCCATCTGATTGTAAGTAAATTCAAGGACTCCGTCATGGAGATTACCGGCGCCGGAGAACTTGACAAGCCAGTGCCTGAAGCCTTCCGGCAAGAGTTCCGTTCCTGACACAAACGTACTGCCGTCTACTGAAATACCGATCAAGGCTTTTGGCCTGGCGCCACCTGGCGAACCTCCAATTTGAGCCAGAAGCCGTCCGGCATCTTCAATTCTCCCGTGAAAAAGTTGATAGGCCTCTCTTGCCATTTCACCAACACTTACGGCTTCAGTGACGACTTTATTCTCCTCCCGAAGAGGTGGATGGTAACACAAGGCGCCCATTGCGTGGCTGCCAAGAAAGGCCAGTCTGTCGATCGGTGTAATGTCCTTTTTGTTGATCCCGTGTTTTGTAAACCATCGATCCATGATCAACGTACCCCAACCGTCCGGGAGTGAATCGGCGAATAACCCAAACGTCGAGGCCACCATTCTGTGTAAATCAAGTTGATGTATGCGTTTCCCGGTCGGAAGTTCGAAGGGAGAAAGTTCAATATTGCGCTTGATCCACGCATCATCATACTCAAAAATTGTCGTGGAACCGGATGTGGCCAGCAGTCCCACAAGAGATATACTCTGCCCATTATCATAGGTAACCGCTATTTCACGATATCTCACGGGGCTTCCTTCTTCCTCGTTGGCGTTGATGACCCGTACTCAATTTTTTTAGTTCGGCAATTGTCATTTGCGTTTCCGCTGGTACAAGAGCTGACACGAACGTATCCAGTACGCCAAGTGCCGCAAAAATCTTAACCTGGGTTTCTATTGATCCTGCGCCACGTTTTTCAAA
>CAIYZD010000619.1 GCA_903930585.1 uncultured Geobacteraceae bacterium
AACTCATAGGGGGAAACGCTATGGGAAAATACACCTTCAATGAGCTTTGTACGCTAGTAGATCTGCCGGTCAGAACAGTACGTTACTATATTCAAAAAGGATTGGTTAGCGCACCGGAGGGGTCTCGTAAGGGAGCCTTTTATATTCAGAAACATGTAGATGAGTTGTTAGCTATCCGCAAGTGGCAGCGGGCTGGACTCTCTTTAGAAAGGATCAGAGAACTGCTTTTCGAGGGAATGGTTGAACCTGGTGAACTCCCGCCACCACAAGGGCGCAGGCCTGGAGATCTGGAAGTTTGGAGCAAACTGTTTGTCAATGAGGGATTAGAGATTCACTTGGAACCAAGAATGGCAGGCATGTCACCCGAGCAGGTTCGGGAGTTCTGCCGGCGAGTGATGGTAATAGCGAATGAAATTAGTGGAGGGAACGATGAAAACTGAAATCTTTGCTGAACTGAAAAGCAGTGGAAAAGTGCAGCCAGTATTTGAAGGGCTTAAAGTCGAGGCGGAACTGCGCGAGACGCTAGCGATCACGTCAATAACTCAAACATACAGAAATCCTGGTGCGAAAAATATTGAAGCGGTCTATACATTTCCGCTTCCACTAGATGCAGTACTTTTGGCGATGGAAGTTACTTTGGGGGAAAAGACCCTCAAAGGGACGGTGCTCGCCAAGAAAAAAGCGGAACAACAATACGAGGATGCCATTACTGATGGTGATGCGCCCGTCATGCTGCAGAACCCCCAGCCTGGCATCTATACCATGAATGTTGGAAACCTCCTGCCGGGAGAGAAAGCAACGATTACCTTCCAATATGCAATTTTTCAACGTTGGCAGGGTGACACGCTGCGCTATCACCTCCCGACAACGATTGCCCCTCGCTATGGTTCTTCTGAAAAAGCAGGTATTGAGCCACAGCAGGAACCGGAAACTTCCCTAAATATTGATAATTTTTTTGGCTTCCAGATGAGGATTACTGGGGAAATGGCTGACAGGCTCATCGAGTCCCCAAGCCACAAAATTGAAATCAACCATTTGGCAAAAAGCAAAGAAAGTATTGTAAATCTCGCCACTAATACCGCGTATATGGACCGCGACCTTATAATTACAGTGAGAAATACCAGCGCACAGGCCGCATCAGCTGTAGTTGTTACAGATGGCGACGAGTACCTCCTTTGGGCAAGTTTTAAGCCACAATTCGGTTTGTGTGATGACCTGGCACCTCGTAGCGTCAAGATTGTAGTTGACTGTTCCGGATCAATGGGCGGTGACTCTATCACCCAGGCTCGTGAAGCACTGTTGCGCGTATTGGGAGAACTCCGACCTCAAGACTGGTTCAATATAATAACTTTCGGCAGCTCGGCAACTCCGTTATTTAATGCCCAGCAGAAAGCTGATCAAGAAGGACTCTCCTATGCACGCGACTTTCTGAAAAACATGGATGCAAACATGGGGGGCACGGAAACTGGCAGTGCTCTGGAAATGGCAGTCCGACTCCGTTGTCCAGAGAGCATTCAGCAAGATGTTCTGCTGATAACAGATGGCGAAATCTGGGAATGGGAAAAGGTAGTTGCCAAGGCAGTTAAATCAAAACATCGGTTCTTTACTGTCGGCGTAGGGAGTTCAGTTTCCGAAGCTTTTGTACGTACGCTTGCGGATCGGACAGGTGGCGCCTGTGAACTGGTGTCACCAAGTGAGAATATGGCAGAGAGGATTCACCGCCACTTCAAACGGATCGCTACGCCACGATCAAGTGGTACGGATATAAGTTGGCCAACAAAACCGTTAAGAGTTTTCCCCGAAACACTTCCATGTATCTATGATGGCGATACAGTCAACCTATTCGCGTGGTTTAGCGAACCGCCAACCGGTAAAGTACATCTGCAAATTTCATTGCCAGATGGATCAATTCAGGATCAGTCATCCACAATTGAACCGCAAACGATGGAAAGTGGTAGTGAAAACTCCATTTCAAGAATGGTAGCAGCCTGTAGGCTAAGGGATATTAGTGAAGAGAGTGCAGGTCAGGCACTGGCAATCACGTATCAGCTAGTCAGCCGCTGGACCAACTATATTGCTGTTGTAGTTAGGGACGATGATCAGAAAGCCGAAACCTTGCCGGAGCTTGAAAAAGTACAGCAGATGCAGGCAGCTGGCTGGGGTGGATCTGGAAGTATAATGTACTCGGCGAGCCAAAAGTGTTATAGCCTGGATAGGCCAACGTTTATGCGAGATCGGGCTAGCAGTGCAAGCGTTTCGAGGGTCAGGCCAAGTGTCAGCTTTATTAATGAGGCAGAAGATCAATACGATATTCCAACATTTCTTCGCAAATCGGTCGACTGCTCATCTTCCATTGACTCTCTATCGATTAATGCACCTGCACCACCTCGCGAAAAGCATCGAATTAAGGATGTAGAACCACTGGACTCAATTGGAAAAGTTATTGAATTCCTGAACGGAATACTTACTTCGGGTGTTCTGCCTACGACTATAGAAGAGTTGCGGTTGCCGGCTGACATTCTGACAATTCTCAAAGCGATTGAGGATGAAATTAGTGAAGAGGAGGCGCTGGTTGTGATCTTCCTGCATTTTATGACAACCACGACTCATGCCGAACAACTGACGAGGCAGGCAAAGCGGGTAATAAGCAAGGCATACAAAAAACTGCTGATTGGCGAACCACTTGTTAAATCAATTGAGGGGATGCTTGCGGCGGAAATGAGTAACTTGAGTTAGCAAACCCAGATCACAATACAAATAATCAACTGCCACTAACGGCGATTCTCTGAAATACGGAGGTCGCCGTTTTTTTGAGTAGTATCGTCCCATAAAAAGTACATATCAACGAAGAATCCCAATGATGGTTACTCAGTACTCCGTATACTTTTTAGAACTTCCCCTAACCTTCTCCGCAGGGTACTTCTTCTCATTTATTGCAATCTTCCGCTCGGCAGCATCTAAAAGGTCAACTCCGAGCTTATCGGATATTCTTACAAGGTAGATAAGGATGTCGGCCAACTCTTCCTCAACTGATTGCCGAGTTTTGTCTTCCAGAAT
>CAIYZD010000620.1 GCA_903930585.1 uncultured Geobacteraceae bacterium
CAATCAGCTGGCTCAGCGTTATATGTTCAATTTCAGTTTTTAGTTGAAGTAGTGCTTTGGGTTGATCTTTCACGATTTTTTCTTTGTTACTCTGAACTAAGCGAATAATTGACTTTTGATCTCTCTTGTCAAACTTCGCCTCTTCTCCGACTGAGTTAACAAACTCGTAAATAGCCCCTGCTTTTGGTTTCTTTAACCGTAGCGGATAAGTCTGGGGATCATGCTTATGGAGGATATTGGTGTAGCACAGCAACCGCTTATCCTCGTGCGCTTCCTTCTGATTCCTTCTGGCAATGTTATCGATTTTCCGCCGAAGCGCATTGTAATCACTCAAATTGAAGAAGTATATATCTCCCTCAGCACGGGTCTCCTCGGTCTTGGAGAAAACAATTTGTTCTATACCTTCAATGGCTGCTATGTTTTCAATTAAAAATCGGTATTCCCATTTTAGCCCCAGGCCATACTGAAACTGTTTTGAAAAACCTACCGGGAAAAAATCCAACATTTCTTTAACTTCCGAAGGTTTCTCTGGCCAGTTATTATCATTCCAGTCAAACACGAAACTTTTTATGCGACCATACTTAGATCTAAGGTAGTCATGTTTATCTCTACGAACATTGATCGGATAAGTTACGATGTAACTATTGAATATCTCTATTAGAAGTATTGTGTCTTTAACAACTTCATTCCAAGAATGACCCAAAGCTAGTGAATCATCATTAACAGCAACGTAATAAATCTTGATAGACGGAGGCCCCATGTCCTCTTCTACCACCAAAACCGGATCCCACAGATTCTCAGGTTCTATTCTATCGTCCCTGGTTGAAGCAGGAAATTCGGGAATATCGAACTCATCATCGTTCAATGTTGAAGCGGGTATTTCGAGAGCATCGAAATCATAATCTTGATTCTCCATCATATTCCCCTCCACGGAGAAATTTAATCATACCTCAAGCATGCATATAACATTGAACGAAGCGTATTTAGTGACTGGTTAATTTACAATTTGATGTATTTCCGAAACAGCATCAATGATCGAAGAAACCACCGTACAATTGTACTTGGTATCATATGCCAGATTTTTTCTGACAATGAACTCCCGTAAGTTCTTTTCAGTAAAAAAGTAGTCACAGTAGGGTAACGCCGCAATTGCGTGATTTATATCGTAAATATCGTTTGCTTTATACCTTCTTGTCTTGTCATATATCAGTTGCGCGTGAATACCAGCCTCGATTTCAATTGCAGGAAGATTATTTCCAGCCTTCTGCAATTTAAACACGTTATATATTTGTTTTGCGAATAATCTCCCAGAATTTGTAGATTGTACCTCTTCAGACTGCGGAGCGTATCCATGTTCCTTTTCAAAAAGGTACGTGAACATCCCACCAAATCTCTTTTCCTCCCTAAGAAGAATGTATCCAAGCTCAGTCAGGAATATGTTTTTGAAATCCGCTTTTTCAGCAATGTAACAATCCTTCTCTTCATTCAGAAAATGAGAGAAATCAGGCATATGTGGATAGGTCAAAAGCCGGTCCAAGCCGATCAGGCCAATCATTTCCTGAAGAGACATATTCCACATCTGGTCTATGAATGCTTTTTGGATCAGTCTATTTTCTGCTTCAGAAAACAATTCATTAAACGGAATATCCATGCCGCTTGTATAAGATAGCTTTGTCCAGACTAAGTCGTGAGGATGATATAATTTTTCAATTGGATGAGTGCATGATCGCAAGAAATACAATACTTCAGCTTCCAAACGTTCTTCATGTGAAAGCAGACTCACACCAGCCGATAGGTTGTCGATAAGAGCAACAGTTGCCCGTAGGGTTACCTCATCAGACTGCTTGATGACTTCCTGAAAAACATCCTCGCAAATCGGGCAGATAAGTTTTCCGGCCAATACACCGCCTGTCATGAATTTCAATAAATCATGCAGACCCGGTTGGTTATCGCGCGATAAGTGGGCATCTCGCAACAGGAGCCAGAACTTTGTGTCAAGGTAAACCTTTTTCCGTTGGTTTATCCATTCGCTAAGTTCAAGTTTCTTTTCCTTGATATAGGAATCAACTGTCTTTTCAGGTTCGCTTGCGTGTTTGTCAAACGTATTGATGAATTCCATATGTGGGCTCTTATCTGCTTATAACGTTCTTGCTGACGCTGCCAATTCAACCTCAAGCCCCTTGATCTCAAGATTCAACTCCACCCTCCGAGCCATTTGCTTTTCTTTTACAGCTGCATTCCGTAGAACAGCAATCTTTGCCTCAAACTCCTTGTACCTTTGCACCTCTTCCCGCCGTGCAATTGCCGCTTCATTTGTGGCAGCCTGAGTAAAGCTTCCGGTAAGCTGTGATGACTGTAGTGCAACAAGGGTATCAATCCACCCCTGATACAGCAGCAACAGATTGGCTCTTGGCTGGTTTCCGAGCGCCAGCGCATCCAGAAACAGCCTTTTCACCTCGGCAGACAACGGTGTATTACCGGAAACAGTCACTTCAACAACATCACCATCCAGAACAAACTTCCCCGCCTCATTCTGCGCGCGACGTTTATGTGCCAGAGAAAGGATTGTTTGCCCCTCCTGTGACAGAATAAGAAACAGAGGATAAGGTATGGCGCGATGTATCAATTCATCCAGACGACCAGCTTTGGCTTCTGGTCGCAGCGTTACCGTCAGCAGGGCAATTTCCATATATTCCCGAACGTCATTACAATAATCCGGCACTCCAATGGTATTGGGTTTAAGCGATGCCAGCCAGTGAATCTCCTCAATCCCCTCGTTGATTCTCCGCTTGTCGGCAGCAGTTGGTGCGCCGTTCTCCACCAAAAGTTTTTTAGGTACTCGTTGGTTAACACGTACACTATCAGGCAAACCAAGAGCACTTATTATGACTTCTGCATTCATGCCTCGACATCCGGCAATACAACAAGAAACGCAACTACCTCAAAGTCATTGATCCCCGCAAACTCTCCTTTTATTGCATGGGTGCCTCCCGGTGAAAAGAGACTGGCAACAGCCCGCTCTTCACTCTTGCCAACAACGGAGGCGACAGACGCCGCCAGCAGGCGTTGAGCATGAATCATATCTTCACCCAAGCGTGTGGCCTTGTCGAAACGCGTACAGGCACCAGCATCGGGCAGGTCGCGTCCAAGGCTGAGACGTTTGAGACGATCAAGGATGCGTTTGGCCTGTGTGTAGGGCAACAGCACGGCACCATCATCACCCACATGAACCAAATAGTGCGGCGCCAGAGGATAGCCGGATTCTGCCACTTTGGTGGCCGCCACTCCTTCGGCACGTAGACAGAAGACAATGCCCGGTGGAATCTCTGCCTCAGTCGTGGTGGTAACCGCGCTGGTTCCGAGCGGGAGCGCTTCCAACTTACCGGAGTGGGCCTTGTTATATTGAGCCAGGTCGATGCGAAAATCGGTCAGCGTCAGGTCAGTAATGGAGACGCCAGTGGAGAGGTCTTCCATGTCAATCACCGCATCTTGCAGCTTCAAGAGCTGCTTGCGCCGGTATTCCAGGTCGTTCATCTGATTGCCGGATTGCTGTTCAATCAGGTTTTCCTCGCCGGTAGCTGAGACGTCCAGCAGTACCATGCGGCCACTTACCCGTTGTTCCAGATTTATGTATTCTTCCAGTTCCATGTTGGGCCAGAAGTTGACGAGCTGTATCCGATCATTGGGTGAACCGATTCGGTCTATACGTCCGAAACGTTGGATAATCCGAACCGGATTCCAGTGAATGTCGTAATTGACGAGCCAGTCACAATCCTGCAGGTTCTGGCCTTCGGAAATGCAGTCAGTTGCGATCAATATGTCCAGTTCACCTTCATTCGCAAACTCTTCTGGGCGTTCCTTGGAACGGGGTGAGAACGCAGTGAGAATGGTGGCCAGGTCTTTACGCAGGCCAGGAAGTGTCGTTTGGTTGCGCCCAGCACCGGTGACAAGGGCTGATTCAATGTCGAGTGTCTCTTTCGCCCATGTTGCCAGCTGCTCGTAAAGGTACATGGCGGTATCAGCAAAGGCGGTGAATACGATAATTTTGCGATTGCCGGGGTTACTGGGGTGCTGGCATTTGTGAGCAATGACCTCACGAAGAGCGTCAAGCTTGGCGTCACGGGCAGAACCGACCTGTTCAGCAGCGGCATGAAGGGTTGCCAGACGATTGCGGTCCTCAATGAGGTCCTGTTTCCAGCGAATCAGATCCACATCGCACAGCAGAACCTTGACCTTACGCCCCACAAGCAAACATTCAAAAGCTGGATCATCAATGTCCACATCGGCAATGTCGATTTCTTCGATTTCGTCGGCATGCGCTTCAATCCGGGCCAGTGTAGCTTCAACATCATGTAGTTGCCGTTGCACAGTG
>CAIYZD010000621.1 GCA_903930585.1 uncultured Geobacteraceae bacterium
AATGCATTTGCTCTGGCCGATTATACGCCGTTGCTCGTCAATGCCCCTCAAGGGAACTACCCGTTGGGAGTCTGGCACGAACCGTCTGTTGATGAACTGATAGAACAGCTGGAATACGCCTATCAGAACAGGGATATACGGGAGGGAAAAGCGATTGTGGCCGCCGATGACATGAAAAAACTTGCATGGGACAAGGCGGCAAAAGAATTTCATTCGATAGGAGCCAGGTTATCCATAGGCGTGGTGCCGGATCGGATATTGACTGCTTCAGGATTCAAACGGTAGCATTAATACGGGAGAACGTTTTTTATGGAAATATCATTTAACCAACTCGCCCGGCTTGTCTCCTTTATCGATAAAATCGAAAACGAGACCTATCCGGAAGCCCCCTCCTTCATTCACTCTGAAATCACCGGTAAAGTGCTGGATATTCTTTTACCCCAGAATCATATCCATCCGAATGCCCGCATTCTTGATATCGGCTGTGGCCAAGGGCCGGCCCTGGATGTTTTGCGGGATAAAGGCTATCTGTCTGCAATTGGAATTACTTTAAATGACGAGGATGTGCGCATCTGTCAGCAGAAGGGGCATGACGTGCGCAAGATGGACCAATCGTTTTTGCAATTTGCTGATGGCTCATTTGATTTAGTATGGGCCAGACATGTTATTGAGCATAGCGTTTTTCCCTACTTTACGTTGACGGAATTTGCCCGGATTTTGACGCCGGGAGGGACGCTATATCTGGAAGTACCGGCTCCGGAGACCTCCTGTCATCATGAAACGAACCCAAACCATTACAGTGTCTTTGGTCGTGGAGCCTGGATTTCGCTCCTGCAACGCTGTGGATTTACCATATCTGATGAAGCAAAGTACTCATTCATAACCGGAATGGGACTCGATGAGTATTGGGGTTTTTTTTGTTCAAGAACATGATCCCATAAAACTACAGCGTGTTGTTAGGAAAGAATCAAATGAAAAATTTGCATGTGTGGCTGGCCTGCATCGCCTACCCCGTAACCTGTGGCGTTTATATTGAGAGGGCTCTCAGGCAGCGCTGCCGAACTACAACCATTGGACCATCTCTTTCGAACGAATTGTTACTGCGGCTGGGAATAGAACTGCCACCGAAGGATCTGGATATCTGCACCGGGTTAAATCCGGACATGGGGGTGATTATTGCGGATACCGATCCCTCCGACTACCCGGGACTCTATCTTTGGGTTGAAGCTGGCGATAATTGTTACTACCCTTTGAATCTGGACGCGTTGCCATGCCCCAAAGTATGCTATTTGATCGACTCTCATATCTTTCTTAGCACCCATCTGGAGTGGGCAAAGCAGTTTGATATGGTTTTTATTGCGCAGCGCGAATATCTGGATAATTTCCGCGAGTTAGGTTTACGAACGCACTGGCTCCCGTTAGCATGTGACCCGGAGATCCATCGCCGGTTTGACCTGCCCAAAATTCATCCTGTCGGCTTTGTTGGTAGCGTCAAGAACGACTCCCGGCGTGAAGCCCTGCTTACGACATTGGGGCAACAAATTCCAGTCCATTATGAACGATGTTATCTGGAAGACATGGCCCGTTTTTTTTCCCAATCGCAGATCGTTTTCAATGAGGCGATCAAAAATGACCTGAACATGCGGCTCTTCGAAGCAATGTCTACCGGTTCGCTGCTTCTGACCGACTTTGCCAAAAACAGTGGCCAAGATGAACTATTTATGGATGGCGAGGACTATGCTGTTTATCGTGACAGCACTATTTGTGATGTAGCCGGCTTCTATCTGGATAACGAAGATCTGCGCGAACAGATTGCCATGCGTGGGAGGCAGCTGGTTCATAATGCCCATACCTATAACCACCGTATGGATGACCTGCTTGCGGTGGCACTGAAAGGAAAGCTGGATACCTTTTCCGCTGAAGAACTACGGAGGCGGTCACTGGAGGGGGTGCCGGCTATTGATGCCAACAGTTTCGCAAACATCTTCATAAGCAGCGCCACACGGAGTTTCGTCATCCCCGTGTTGGATATGTCCCCAGCCAGCGAATACAACATTCTTACACTGCTTAATGATCTGGATGATATTGAAGGTGATGTAATTGTTGTCTTTAACGGTCAAGAGGTGGCTGAACAGCTGAAAGGGCATCCCCGCATAACCCGTTATGCGATCATGAAGCAGAACATAGGTGTAGCCCGAGCATGGAATTTAGGGTTGGAGGTTGCTGTAACTCCGATCGTATTTATTATGAACGCCGACCTTCATGTTGAAAAATCTGCCATAGATGCTCTTGAACAGGCCCTCGTTACTCTCCCTGATGCGGCTTGTGTGGGGCCTCAGGGCAGTTTTGTGGAGTACTCGCTGGCACGCGATTACATCCACTTTGATAAAGGATCCTTCAATAGCCCGTTGGAAGTAGACGCGGTATCCGGCTTTTTCTTTGCCATGAAGCTGCAGCATTTTCACGAGAAGAGAGTTCGTTTTGAGAGCGGTTTTACGCCATGCTATTTCGAAGAATGGGATTTAGCCCTGCAGTTCAAGAGGGCTGGCCTAATAAATTATATTGTGCCGACGATTGCCTATGACCATCACTGGAGCGGTACGATCAGGGCTCTTCGAGAAATATCGTATTATGAAAGAGCTGAAACGGCCGGAAAAATACTTTCCAGAAACCGACAGATGTTTCACAACAAATGGCATGGTATTACCAACCGGGAAAACAACCGGCAGTTGTTGGTGAGCGGCTATTTTTCTTTTGTGTCGACTCATGTGCAAAACTTGGTGGCTGACGGGTGCTTTAACGATGCTCGCGCGTGGCTTGTTGAGGCGTCGCAGCGCTGTCAGGATGATACGATATTTGCTGCGTTGAGGCGCTTTATTGATATACTCTCCAGTAAATCCGGAGAGTTGGCACGGCAAACGGAAGGGGTCAATTTGTGATTAATTATATGCTCACCAAGCTTGAAACACAAATGCGTCAGGCGGTTGCTCTTCAGAGAGACGGGAATCTGCCCGTTGCGTTGGTGGGTTACGAATTAATATTAGAGGCACTTTATTTTTATGAAGGTCTTGGTTACAATCAGCGTCTGCCTTATCAACATCAGCTATATGAACCTGTTTGA
>CAIYZD010000622.1 GCA_903930585.1 uncultured Geobacteraceae bacterium
ATGTGAAGCGTCTACTTACCAGTTCTGGCGACGATGAAGTCTCCTGGTTTCGCGATACACAACCGCTTTCCGGTGATTATGTGGTGGAGGGAGGAGGATTCGAACCTCCGAAGTCGCTGACGACAGATTTACAGTCTGTTCCCTTTGGCCGCTCGGGAATCCCTCCAGGGATGATCGTACAATGGTACGTCTGTTCTTTTTATTGGAGCCCCGTATCCGAATCGAACGGATCACCTGCTGATTACAAGTCAGCTGCTCTACCAGTATGAGCTAACGGGGCCTAAGCCTTTTCTGGATAGAAAGAAAACAGAACTTGTGTATTTAAAGAAAAAAGCGATGAAAGTCAAGCATTAAATGTTAAATAAAAAAATAACCGATTTGTTTTACGTGTTCTCACGCGTTACCGGTTCTGCGGCCACTCCGGTACTACGCCGCCAAAAGCGGCAACAGAGCTTGTTTCGTCTTTTTCAGCGCACCCTCTTCGATTTGCCGGACTCGTTCGCGCGATATGGAAAAATGGCTGGCGATCTCCTGTAACGTCATAGGGTCATCGGCCGTTATGCGCTTTTCGATGATGTAGCGTTCTTTTTCGTTCAGGCGGCTGACTACCTCAGCGACCTTTTGCTGCAGGTTTTGGCTTTCCTGGAAATCCACGAGCAGTTCTTCCTGATTGAGGCGGTCGTCCGCAAGGGACTCCAGGGCGGTGGCGCCATCGCTTCCCGGAATTTCTGCGTTGAGCGAGCAATCCCCTTGCATGCGCTGCTCCATTTCAGAAAATTCCTGTTCTGAAACATGCAATGATTGTGCGGCACTCAGGGCATCTTCTCCGTCATCAATCATTTCGGAAAGGGCGCTTTTGGCCTGACGAAGTTTGAAAAACAGCTTGCGTTGTGCCTGAGTAGTTCCGATTTTGAGAAGGCTCCATGATGATATGATATGGTTCTGGATATACGCCTTGATCCACCAGACTGCATACGAAATCAGTCGAACTCCCTTATAGGGATTGAACTTTTTGACCGCCATCATCAGTCCTATATTTCCCTCCTGAATCAGGTCGAGCATTTTCAGGCCGTAATGGCGAAATTCGTACGCAACCTTTACGACAAACCTCAGATTTGAAGTTATCAGGCTGTGAGCGGCAGGCAGGTACTTGTCTTCAAAAAACGAAACCGCATAGCGGTGCTCTTCTTCCTCGGTCAACAGGGGAAATTTACGGATTTCATTCATATAAAGCCGAAGACTATCAGCTACAACGGGCAACTGAGCTACCATCACGTATACCTCTTTGCAATCAACTTTAGCACTCTCTGCGAGAGACTGCTAAAATATACCAAGAGAGCTTTAAAAAATCAAGCTGTTGTTGATGAATCAGATATGTATATCTCATAATCCTGTTTATGGTGAGCGGTGTAACCATTTTTCTTGTATTTCGGTCGCAGGGCGCTGTACCCTTACGCCCATGAAAACAGCAATGAACATACGGGTTCCCCTTCTGGCTCTCTCTATTGTTGCCATCAGCATGCTGCACTATTTGACGCCACTGCACCTTCATTACCTGCACGATATTTTTCAGCGCCTTTACTATTTGCCGATTATCCTTGCTGCACTATGGTTTGGGCTGCGCGGCGGATTGGTCTGTTCTCTTGCCGTCAGCATTGCCTATGCTCCGCATGTCCTCTTTCAATGGGGGGGGCATATGATACTGGAGCTTGAGAAATATCTTGAAATATTTCTCTACAATATTGTTGGTGGTGTGACCGGTCTTCTGGCGCAACGGGAGCGTGAGCGTGGCGCCGAGTTGCAGAAAACTGCCGAAGGGCTTGAGGAGTCATACAAAAAACTGCGGGAACAGTCGGAGCAGCTTATTGCAATTGAAGAAAATCTGCGCCGTGCCGAGAAACTCTCAACCCTGGGTGAAATGGCCGCTATGCTGGCTCACGAAATTCGTAACCCGCTCGGTTCGATTCGCGGTACCGCCGAAATTCTTAAGGACGATTACAATCCGGGCGATCCCAAATATGAATTCATCGATATTCAGATCAGGGAAACGGAACGTCTCAATCGGGTTGTGGAAGACTTTTTGCGTATGGCGCGTCCCTTGCCGACGGAGATGATGCGCTGCCGGGTTCAGGGCGAACTGGAAACAGTCATTCTGTTGGTGGCAAATGATGCCAGAGAGCGCAAAATATCTCTCCTCTTGAACCCTCCGGAGGTCGATGCGGTTGTGAAAGGTAATTGTGAGAAGCTGCGCCAGGCGTTCCTCAATATAGCCATCAATGCCCTTCAGGCTACGCCGCCGGGGGGGCGACTGATCGTCACAACTTCCGCATGTCAGGCAGAGCCGGCTCCCGGCATGTGCGAGATAAGGTTCCGTGACAACGGACAGGGAATTGAAGCCGAATCTCTCTCCCGGATCTTTGAGCCGTTCTTTACGACCAAGCCGGATGGCACCGGTTTGGGGTTGGCCATCACCAGAAAAATCATCGAAGGGCACGGAGGTACGCTTGCTATTGAAAGCGTGGCAGGGGAGGGGACGACTGTTATTGTCAGGCTGCCGGTGGTTCCGGAAGAGTGATCATGAACCGGTAAAAGGTGCCGGGAGCGCTGCTGCCGTGCCATCAGGCCAAACAGCAGCACCCCGATCAGTCCGTGTGTGCACTTACCAGCCGAATAACCCTTTCAGTTTTCTGGCCGTGTCGATGGCGGTGTCGGCGGGATTATCGGCAGGGTCGTTATTCGCTTTTGAGGTATCGGAGCGTTCCGCTTCAAATGCTTTGGCTTCTGCCGGGCAATACTCGGCAAGCTCCTGATAATTACCGGCGTCAACGATCTTGCAGATCGATGCGGTTGCTGCCGTCATATCTATGGCGCAGGCCTTGGCGATGGAGACATCCGACGTGTCGTCATGCCTGGCCAGTTTTACATAAACGTTCAATTCTTTTGCCACATTTTTGCTGATGATCCTGCAGGCAAACTTCTCTTTGCCGGGGCACGCGGCAGTCGGGCCGAAGAACCTGTTTGAAATCAGCTCGACGGCACGATAGTTTGATACCTCGCACTGTTCAGCCATGGCGCTTGCCATCTGCTTGCTCGCCATCCCCATCATCTCATTCATGTTTTCCATGCCCGCGACGACCGGGGGCTCCGATGTGTCGCACGGCGTGCCGATGCGCTTACCCAGGTACTGTGCGTTCAAGGAGACCGCTTTGCCGTCCGCTCTGCCCGACAGCTTGGTGCGTCCCTGATAGCTGTCACTTTTATGGTTGACCTCGCCATTCCCCGCCATGATGTCACCGTTTCTGTCGCAGCGCATCTTCCAGGTGGTCCTGGCTCCGGAGCTTTTAAGGTCGGTGACTTCGCACTCCCCGGTCTGTTTCAAGAGCAGTGTGGGATCTTTCTCCGCCCCTTTGGAAAGACAGATCGTTACGGTCGATTCTCCCATGGCGACCGGCATGCCGGGCATATCCGTCCTGGTAGTAACTTCCCAGCGCTCGCCGGACGCGGCATAGACAGCGCTGGTGGACAGGCATGCTGAAACGGCGAGACAGGTGATCAGCTGTTTGTTCATGAGATGCCCCCTTATGAACGGCATGTAGTATTCTGACTTCGACAGAATATTGTCCGTGAATTATATCAGAATATTTCAGTTAATCACCCGATATTGTCTATACGCTATAAAAAAATCTTCCGGTATTGGTATTTTTTTAATATTTATTCTGTTATAGACCTGCACGGTCTGAATAGCTCCTTGAGAGACAGACAGGGAGGATCATTATGGACGCAGCTAAGCAAATTTCGAAATTCCGGAAGGAGAAGATGCCGAATCGTATGTAGCTCCTTGCCTACGCCCAATAGTTCCTGTTATGCATGGTCACACGATCCAATCGGACGACCTTGAACCGACACCAATCTCCAAGGGGTAGATGTTGCCAATTCAAAAAATAAAAAGCACAAATATACCGGCAGATATGAAACTGCGCCACCTGGCAGAAGAACGGCGATCTCTTTTGACGGCAGAGTTGTTCCCGCCTCTGAGTGAGGAGGCGGCACAAAGACTTGTCCATGAACTGGAAGTACATAAAATTGATTTGGAGATGCTGA
>CAIYZD010000623.1 GCA_903930585.1 uncultured Geobacteraceae bacterium
CAAGGATGGATAACAAAGATTCAAGGTTCATTCGCGTACTGTCAACCACCACTATTTCGCCGCTTGGCTCGTTCACATGGTGTTCTCCATTTCCGGGATGGTTTAATTCAGTTTATAAGACGCTCGTATGTCTCCTCGAATTTACTGGCCGACAGCTTGAAGGCCTCCAGTACAGCCGGGTCAAAATGGTCTGGAATCGTCCTTCCGTCTCCTTCAGTAATTATCCGGAATGCCGTTTCATGGTCGAATCCGGCTTTGTAAATCCGCGGACTTCTGAGGGCATCGTATATGTCGGCAATGGCAGCAATCCTCCCCTCTATCGGTATCTGTTCGCCGGCAAGCCCATGGGGGTAACCGCTCCCATTCCACTTTTCATGATGGGTGAGGGCTATGTTACACCCTGTTTTCAGTCTTTTATTATCCCCGATGATCATTGTTCCTGCGACTGTATGAGCCTTCATTTTGGCGAATTCTTCATCAGTTAACGTACCGGCCTTTTTGAAGATGTCCGGATGAGCATGTATCTTGCCAACATCGTGCAGGATAGCCTGTATACGTATTTCCTCGACATAATCACGGTGCAGTCCAAGCTGTGAGGCAATAATCGCAGAAAACTCGCCTACTCGAATAATGTGATTGCCGGTATCCTCATCATTTACCTCAGCCGCTCTCGCGAGCGCCCGGACAGCGTAGTTAAGGGCTTCCTCGGTTTCATATATCTGTTGTGCCAACCGCACCTCGACAAGCTTCCGATCTTCTATGTCCTTTTCCAATTCGGCAGTACGTAACAGAACCGTCTTCTCAAGATTTTCGTTTTGATGTCGCAGTTGCGCTTCCATGTGGCCAAGTTTGATATGTGTGCCGACCCGAGCCTGTACCTCTTCGTAATTGTATGGTTTGGTAATATAATCGACGCCACCGGCGCGAAAGCCACGCAACTTTGTTTCTGTTGAGTGCAAACCACTCAAAAAAATGACAGGAATATCTTTGAGCGCAGGATTCTGTTTAATCCTGTCACATAATTCAAATCCGTCCATCTCCGGCATCGTGATATCAAGGAGAGCAATATCCGGCAATAGCGACTGAACAGATTCCAGGGCTTCAGCGCTACTGGAACAAGCGAAAACTTCGTATCCACAGCGAACCAACAAAAGTTTCAAAATCAGAAGTACTGCCGGGTCATCGTCTACGGCGAGAATCCTTGTTTGCCGTGTTTCTGGTTCAAGCACTGCCTTCACCTCCGAGGGTATCAGGTACGCCGGATCTTTCTCATTTATCGAACTGCAGTCCGGTCACGCCCCGCATTTTTGGCGTGATAAAGCGCCTCATCCACCCTGTTAATAATATCGTTAGGATCAGCGTCACCATCTTTGACCGTCGTTATGCCTACGCTTACGGTAATCGGTATGCCTGTGGCGGTACGTTCCTTGATCATGAGCCGAATCCTTTCAGCAATTTTCTCGGCATTCGACAATTCCGTCTCCGGGAGCACCAGCATAAACTCCTCTCCACCATAACGGTACAGTATATCGTACTGACGTAACACCTCTGTAATACATGCGGCGGCTGTTTTGAGAACTTCATCTCCAACCGGGTGCCCGAACCGGTCATTGACCAGTTTGAAATGGTCGATATCTACCATCAGGCAACTGAGCGGTCTGCCGACCCGGAGAGTCCTGATAACTTCTTCTTCAAAACGTCCCGTGCCGTATCTGCGGTTATATAAACCGGTGAGCCCGTCGATAGTCGCCAGATGTTCAATTTCCTGGCGCGCCAAAACAATCTTGTTAACAAACCGTTTGGTAAAATAGTAAATAAGACCAACAAGCGACAGGGTCGCCAGCATACCAAAAATGACGATCATAATAAGATTTTGCGTCAACCTCTCACTGGTATTCTCCACATCAAACGATACGCTTATTCCGCCGCGAACTTCTCCCAGCCGGTATCCTTGCTGTTTGTGACAACCGAGACATGATTTTTCCACAAAAAGCGGGGCAATAAATCGGAAGAACCGCCGTCCTCTGATAACATCGGTTATCGCAAATTCTCTTGTTCCTTGTTCAAATAATTTTAGTGCTTCTCTCTCGAACGCGTCAGGGGTGTTAACAGGATTAAGGGGCTTCAGGCTGGTTATGTGAAACCTGAACAATCCATCTTTTTCGGCAAGAACAGATATTTCCTGGGTCATTATGTCCGGATTGCGGATGGTATAAACATTTCCCTCCGTATCCGTGATATCAGGATTTTTAAGGAATTTATTTGAATGTACCCCGGCGGTTTTTTTCACATACACACCGTCGTAGGAAGCATTCCATTTAAAGGCAACAACGACACTGTTCAGGAGCGCTCGCGCCTGGATAAAGTTTTCATCCTGGATCAACTGGCGTGTTCTGATATTGATGCCGAGAAAAGTGCTTGAAAGGGCAAGCGTCACCGTCAGGCAGACGGTCAGAATATATCGTTTATAGAGCTTGATTTCCTTTTTTAGAGGCATTGCCATAACCCTTTTTGTGTCTGTCTTTATTAATGCAGGTTAAAGCAGTAATACTTGTGATGGTTTCTTGCTACCGGCACCATTATACGCGATATTTCCCGCAACAGGTATCAAATAACCGGTGTGGTGCACAAAACATCCGATGGAGCATCTGTTCATCATCTCAGCTATCTTCCGCAATACATCGATTACACTTCAAGCGTGTAACCAACCATTGCGGCTTGAAACCCTTTTGGAAACTCGCGCGCCAGACGCAACGAAGCGGCAAAACCGGTGCAGTGGCTGGCGGCCATTTTTTTTACTCCCCAGTCCCGAAGTGCGGCAACCGTCCTGTTCATCTGTTCCAGGCCGCAAAAGCCGAGGTGCGTTCCGCCGATCACGGCAAAGATATCGCGCCTGCCGGTCATAACGGCAACATGTTCCAGCGTATTAATCAATCCGGCATGGCAGCACCCCAAAATCAGCACCACCCCTCGCTCCGTATCCAGCAGCAATGACTGATCGTCCGGCGTCATATCACGTTCACGGCCGTCGGAGTCGCGGTAAAGCCCCTGGTCTCCGGTCTCGAAATCGGTCACTCGCGGCACCTCGCCGGTCATATAGATGCCCGGAGCAATAGCACGGAACTCCGTTGAAAACTCAAAGAAAGCGCCAAGCGCCTCCAACTCCTCACAACTGGACGGGATCGTGATCGGATACCACTCCCCGTTGTCCTTGACCCGGTAGCGCGGGGTGAATAGTGACGGATGACAGGAAACCCGTTTTGGCCCGCACTCCTCCAGCAACGATTTCAGGCCGCCGGTGTGGTCATAGTGACCATGGGAGAGCACTACCTGTCCGACCGTGGAGAGATCCTTGTTCATGCGCCGGGCATTATGCAGCAGCGTCAACCCCTGGCCGGTATCGAACAGTATGGGCTTACCATCTGACGGTTCGATCAGCGCCGCAAAGCCGTGCTCGCCCAGAGTCCCCGAAAGCGGCCCGACCGAGTTTTCACAGAGTATGGTAATACGACCATTCATTTACAGCAGGCCTCCTTCGAAAATCCGGGCACACCCATATTCAGGTATTTCAGCAGTATGACAGGTATATACGGTGTGAATCAAGAACAGCAATTCCCTGCACTCATATTCCCCAGGTTATGCTCCCGCAACCACTCGGTGATCATCCCCGAAGCACAACCGACTCCGGCTTCGACAGTAATGGCCTTGACCGGGCAGTTACGGGCACAGGCGCCGCACTCCATGCAGGCATCACGGTCGGAAAGCATAACCTTTTTACCGTCCGGTGTGAAGACCTGATGCGGACAGACCTCCAGGCATCTGCCGCAGCCAACGCAGGACAACCGGTCCAGACGCAGGGTGACGACGCCATCCAGATAGCGAAAACCTTTCATATGCGACTCCTTTATAAAAACCGACCCGCCAGCAACAGTATCAGACTGGCAATCAGTGCGCCACCGATGGTCGGAATGGCGATGCGCATCTCTTTTTTGACCCCTGACCGGGAGGTGTAGGTGGAACAACCGGTAAAATTGAGGGTATAAAACGCGCTTAACGCAGGCAGCGCCAGAAACAGTGCGGCAATAACGGCGCCATGCCAGCCGGAGCCCCTCGCAAAAAAATAAAAAAACGAGCTCCAGAGCAGGCCGACGACCGCTCCCTTGACCGCAAAACTGCGCCCCGGCAACCAGGGAAGGAGCGCCGGTCCGAGCACAATCCCGCTCAGCACCGCCCCCACATAGGCAATGAATGCTATGAATCCGGCCGTAATGTTTCCCAGCAGGGCAACCATGAGCAGCGCTACCCCGCCGATAACCACAATGGACTTGAGGACCAGGACAATCTCAACCGGAATCAGCACCAACCGCTCGTAGAATGTGAACGTTATTTCCCGCATGGCCGGCGTCGTAACCATGCCGTTATCCAGGTACTCGGGCAGGTCATCCGCCCGTATGGCTGCATAACCGACTGTGAAACCGCTCCGACGCGTCACCTCGTGGGCAGAAACGCCGGGAGCCCCCAGAATCGGCAAGATAAGGCGACGGTGGCTGACAATACCGGCAAGAGCGGCAGCCTTGAGCCGCCGTACCAACTCGTCGGTGCCAAAACTCCCTTTCCCGGCCGCACACCAAACATTGACGCCATAGGTTTCCAGCACCAGCAGCCAGACATTCCGTCCGACCAGCACCCGGCGAATAATATCGTAGGTCATCTTGTAGTTGGCTGTCACCACCACCGGATCTACTGCCGAAGGGTGGCCGACTGCATACAGACCGGGTGGCACGATGAAATCCATCCGCCCAAGCCCCCAGCGCGCTTTACAGGCCCCGAGATGGTCGCAAAAACTCAACTCCGATGCAATGCGCGGCACAGGTCCGCCGGGAGTTTCCAGCCATTCGATAAAACCAGGGACTTTTTCCGTGATTCCGCCACCGCCGGTGGGGGTTGGAGGGCCTCAACAGGGGGGGCTTATCGCTGACACCTGAATCGGAAGGGGAGCACGAATTCTCCGCTGGCGGAGCAATTTTCCGCATACTTTTTATTTTACATGGCCCTTTTGGAGTACTATTTACTTGCAGCATACAACTGTACCTCCTCCTTGAGCGCCCTGCCCTCCGGCAGCGGCAACAGCGTCATTCAACAACCCCAGCGATCTGACCACGGTTTCGCGCTCAAAACGGCTCATGGCGCCGAAAATTTTCTCAAGCCGCGCTGCCATGTACCGATCAATTTTCTCCACCACCCGCCTGCCGGCTTCCGTCAACCCCAGCAGAGTTACACGCCGGTCATCGGGCGACACCGTGCGGGTTATAAGACCTTTTGCGTCCAACCCCTTCGCCTGACGGCTGAACGTGGTGATGTCAATACCCAGCGCTTCGGCAACCTGCTGCATGGAGCCCCCCCCCAAACGGCGCACCTCGAAAAGGATATGACTCTGGGCCATACTGACCTGTTCGCCGCAGCATTCGTCACAACAGGATTCGTTCAGCAGGCCGAAACGACGAGTAAATATCTGTAACTGTTCGCGCATGGATTCCATAATCACTCTCCCTTCTCGATAACGCTACCGTTTTTATTTGCATATTGCAAGTAAAAATTTCTCAACTACACTGTCGCAAAAAAAACACCGCCACCTTGCAATTATCTGGCGCACCAATACAAAGAGGGCTACCATCAGTAGCCCTCTTATTCCATTTCTAAATCAAACATGCTATAATACACTCACTTTCCCAAGGGGGTGTGGTTATGGCACGCACAGCAAGTGGTCTTCATTTGCTCGACAAGGCAAAAGAACTTTTGGCTAATGCCAAGACGGTTA
>CAIYZD010000624.1 GCA_903930585.1 uncultured Geobacteraceae bacterium
CCTCCCTCTCAGAACAGTGCCAAGGTGCTTTCGTTGAAAAAATGAAAAAAAGAATTGAAAGTCGATCTCACGCGGCCAGAAGTAGGCGCTTTTAGGCGAGACGCAGAGATCCGCTGAGAAAGACAAAATATTTTAGATAAAACTATGGATATCAATTACTTGACGGACAAAGTAATTAGGGAATGTGCCCTCCGCGTCTCCGCGTGATATTAAAATTGCATTAAAGGTTGACTTTACATTTCATATAAATTTGCCTACTATACGCCGTTACTGAATTATGAGGGGGAAACAAAATTGAATGATCGTATTTCTCTAACGTATGTTGCATCGCACTGTATCGTGCAGCTGGCTGTACTGCTTGTGATGATCGCTTCCGTGACTGCGGCGCCATCCGCCGCACCGTCCGCCGCCCCGGTGGTGACAGCTGCGCCGGCCGGTATGGGTTCTGTTGCCGCAGGCGCCGTTTCGGCCCCTGCGGTCTCGGGCAGTGCCCCGTCATTAGCCGTGGCGCCGGCAGCCAAGCCGGCTTTGCCCGCAACTGCTCCGGCGGCGGAAGTTCTTGCGCCCGTCTCTTCCCAGCCGGCAGCGCCGATTGCTCAATCTGCGGAAAGCGCTCCCGCAGCGCAGCAAGCCGCTAATCAGCAGACCACAAATCAGCAGACCACAAATCAGACTGCTCCGCCTGCCGCTACGGGAACCGTCTCGCAGAATGCGCCGCCTCTTTCACCGATAGAGGCGGCCATGACCGGATCGGGCAAAGATACGACAAAAAGTTCACCCCAGCTGTTTCAAACCGGGCCGCTGCAGCAGTTTGGCTACAGTTTTTTCCGTGCCGGTTCTGATCCCTTTGCGGCCATGACCGATATACCGGTAGGGCCGGATTATCTGCTTGGTGCCGGTGACCGGATCAACCTGACGGTCTGGGGAAGTATCGATGGCTCCTATCCACTTGAGGTAAACCGGAGCGGTGAGATTATCGTCCCGAAAGTCGGGCCGATCAAGGTGGCGGGGGTTAGTTTCGGCCAGCTTCCGCAACTGTTGACCGGCCAGATCTCCCGGATATACCGGAATTTTCAATTGAGCGTCACCATGGGGAAGCTGCGTATGATCAAGGTCTACGTTGTCGGGAATGTCAACGCCCCGGGTGATTATACGATTACTTCCATGTCTACGCTGTTAAATGCCCTCTCGGCTGCAGGGGGGCCGACCCATGGCGGCTCCCTGCGCAGTATCGCCATCAGGCGTGATGGCAAACTGGTTGACACGATCGACCTGTATGACTTCTTTTTAAAAGGTGACAAGAGCCGGGATATCCGGTTGCAACCGGGTGATACGGTTTTCGTCCCCAGTATCGGTCCGGTCGCGGGAATTGCCGGAAATGTCCGGCGTCCGGCTATTTTCGAGTTGAAAAATGAAAAGACCCTCAAAGATCTTCTCGCGCTGGCGGATGGTATTGTACCTACCAGCTATCTGCAGCGTCTGCAGATTTCGCGGATCGATGCCAATGAGAAAAAGAGCGTCACCGACGTCAGCCTCGACCCCAAGACAAACGGCAAGGATCTGGACACCCTGGCGGATGGCATTCAGATTAAAGATATGGACCTGGTTAAGATTTTTTCGATCGACAACACGCTGCGGGGGTATGTCCGTCTTGACGGGTACGTGCTTCGTCCTGGCGACTATGCCCTCCAGCCCGGTATGCGTATCGAGCAGATCCTCTCTCAGGGGAACATGCTGCCGGAACATTACACCGAATCGGGCCAGCTCATACGCTTGATGCCCCCCGACTTTCATCCGGAGCTGATCTTTTTCAATGTCGGCCTTGCCATGGCTAAAAATCCGGAACAGAACCTGGAATTGAAAGAGTTTGATGTAGTCCGTATCTTCTCGCGCGGCGAAATGGAGGCGCTCCCGCGGGTCCGCATCGCCGGGGAAGTGCAGCGACCGGGTCAATATCAACTGTTCACCAATATGCGGGTCAGTGACCTGCTCAAATTTGCCGGTAACCCGAATACGACGGCCAACCTCAAAATGGCGGAAATCAGGCGGCTTGATTATTCGAAGACGAATATTACTCCGTACTCTTTCTATATAAACCTGGAAGAAGCGATTAAAGGGAACCCGGAACATAATGTCACGTTGCAACCGCTCGATGAAGTCGTAATCAAAAAGTGGGTTGCCCGCGAAGAATATCCGGTGGTGATCAGCGGTGAAGTTATCAGCCCGGGGACATTTCGCTATGTCGACAATATGACGATCCGAGATCTTGTCCTTGAGGCGGGCAATGTCAAGAAAAACGCCTACCTCGATATGGTGGAAATCAGACGCTATGATTACCTGAAGATAAACATTACCCCC
>CAIYZD010000625.1 GCA_903930585.1 uncultured Geobacteraceae bacterium
AATACGCTATTAGATATATAAATGAGGCTCAGGCAGGAAAATATGTTTCTTATGAAAACACTTTTGATATGATTTCTGGAAAGAACTGGAACGAAGTTACGTATAATCCAATAGTTGATGCTGATGGGCATGTTTCGTCTATTGTCGTGCTAAGCTATGACATCACTGAACGCAAACAGGCCGAAGCTGAAAAAGCGAGGTTCATTTTATACCAACGTGCAATTCTGGACAATCTGCCAATGATGGCATGGCTCAAGGACATTGAAAGTCGTCTGGAAATGGTGAACGATCCTTATGCCAAGGCTTGCGGTCTTTCGGTTGATGAATGTATTGGCAAAACTGACTTTGAACTATTTCCCTATGAAATGGCCAAAGGGTTTGTGGATGATGATCTTGAAGTCTGCTTATCAGGTCAGAAGAAATCCGTGGAAGAGACTATAGCCATGCCTGAAGGTATAAGATGGCATCACACGTACAAAACCCCCATTTTTGATGCGCAGGGAGTTGTCATCGGAACGGCAGGGATTGCTCAAGACATCACCGAACGCAAGAACGTGGATCAAGCCCTCCAATATGAGCGGGACCTCTCCATGGATATTATCAACACCCAACCCGCTGGCATTTACAGAATCAGAGTATTTGCACAGGAATCTTGGGGAAAAGAATCGTGGCGAAGTTTCAAGGCATCTCCTCATGTAGTAGAAATGGCATCGGGACTTTTTTACAAAATTCTGGGTACCACTAAGGAAGCCTTTGCTAACAATCCAGGCATGATTATTGATTTGATCTACCCCGATGATAGGGAACGATTTGCCAGGGAAAACGAGGAAGCTGCGGTACATCTTGGTGAGTTCATGTGGGAAGGTCGCCTCCTCGTTGATGACGTGATTAGATGGGTTCGTTTCCAATCTGTACCCCGTCCTCTTGAAAATGGGGATGTCCTTTGGACAGGTTCTCTTACAGACATAAGTGAACGCAAAAAGGCAGAGGAGGAGAAGCAAACGCATGAACAACAAATGCTGCAGACCCAGAAACTGGAAAGCCTTGGCGTATTGTCAGGCGGCATTGCCCATGACTTCAACAATATTCTGGCAATTATCAAGGGCAATTGCTCGTTGGCAACAATGGACACTGAAAATAGCGAGAACTACATCAAGGAAATAGATAAAGCGTCTGATCGTGCCGCTGGATTGTGTCGCCAGATGTTGGCTTACGCTGGAAAAGCCCAACTTACTACAGCTAATGTTAATATGTCGTTGCTTGTGAAAGAAATGGCCAATATGTTGAAATCGACCCTTCCACAGAATGCAGTTATCAAACCCGAACTTCCAACCAATATTCCGCTCATAAATGCAGATGCCAGTCAACTAAGACAGGTCGTCATGAATCTGATTATAAATGCCTCTGAGGCCATAGGAACGGAACATGGTGAGATCAAAGTTTCACTAGCCAGAACAACGGTACTTGCTGGACAAGTAGATAGAGATTACAACGGCAAAATAATTCCTCCAGGCGGGTACATCTGCCTCGAAGTCGCTGACAACGGATGCGGAATGGATGAGCATACAAGATGGCGCATCTTCGAGCCGTTCTATACCACTAAATTCACTGGCCGTGGTTTGGGTATGTCAGCGGTGCTAGGCATCATTACGTCTCATAGTGGAGCATTGCAACTCCACAGTCAATTGGGTCAGGGTACAACCTTCAAAGTTTACCTACCTGTCCCGAAAAAAGGTTCTACTGAAGATGACAGTCATCTGCAATCCATTTCTTCAGTACCTTGGCAGGGAAGCGGTACAATTCTATTGGTAGAAGATGAAGACCAGGTACGACTTATAGCAAAAGCACTGCTAAATAAAATCGGATATACTGTTCTGGAAGCTGTAAATGGTAAGGAGGCATTGGAATTATATCAAAGGAACGCCACAGTTATTAACTTGGTTATGACTGACATGGGTATGCCTGTTATGGACGGTTATGAATTGTTTTCTGAACTGAAAAAACTAAATCCTGAACTACCGATCATCGTCTCCAGCGGTTATGGTGATTCCGAGGTCGGTTCAAGGATTGGCACGGATAATATTGCTGGCCTTATTAGTAAGCCTTATGGCCCTGAACAGTTGCGGGAGGTCCTGAAAAATGCTTTGGAGGGTTTACAGTAGCATAGCACTTGCTGGCAATACCACCACCGGCGAAAGCAATTAAGGCTTATACATGTCACTTGTAAAGCCGCCAAATTTCTAAAGTTGACGGGAATCAGCCCTTTCTGCAATAGGGAAAATAATGGAAATCAATCCAATCGGTATTATTCATACACCTTTTCGCACTAAAGAAGAATGCTCGATTCAGCCCCTGTATTCTGCTGATACACATGGAAGAGTAGAGGTATTTGATGAATATGCTGACGGTCTCAAAGATATAGAAACATT
>CAIYZD010000626.1 GCA_903930585.1 uncultured Geobacteraceae bacterium
CATGGGTAGGGAGCCCCTGGTTTTCCGCCAAGAAAAGTGAGGGGGCTCCCTCTCTTTTCCTTCGGATATCTTGTCTATTTAAAGTCAAATTACCACTACTTTTTGTGTTCAGGGTCATGCTTGCGACAACCGGGAAGGGGCGTGAAGCCACCAGAGCCAAACATGCGTATCAAGTACAATCATTGCTCCAGCGCCTCCCACAACTCCGGGGCGGGTTTATCAAAGTCATCAGAAATAGTAATTGAAACCCCTCTTAATGGAAAACGAGCCGCTTCATTCTGATATGTGTCTGATGATAAAGGCGATAACTGTGCAACCGGCTTACCGTTACGGCTGATGATGATGGTTTCATGCTTTGTGAAAACATCGTCAAGCAGAGAGGGAAGCATGCTACGGGCGGATGATAAAGATAACGATCTCATAAATATTACCTCCATTTAGCTATATGTACAACATATCATGTACAATTTATGCTGTCAAAACTAATGACGATTAGTAATTGTTGTGTCAGAAATCGCCTCTTCTGTCGTTATGAATTGATAATACCAAATGGAGGCGAACTCCGCATGCAAACATCAGTCAGCAGCCCGGCAACCTTGATCTGCTGAAGGAGAGTTACCGGCGAGCTGCAGAGCATGAACCGAAACTCACAGAGATTGTAATGGATTTGAAGCCGCAGGGGTTTGATCTGGTCTATTACTTCATGGACGGATTGAAAAAGTATGCTCAAGAGATTCCAGCAGATATTCTTGACAATTTCAGTAGAAACCTTGTCAGCACGTATTCGCTTTCGGATGGTGGCGAGTATTTCTGCGAACATTTTGCCGATTATCTGTTTAACCCCGAACCGTCCGAGTTCACGAAACGCATCTGGAAGTTGGCAGAAACGCTGGCACCTGAAACCAGTGTGAAATCTGCGCCGACAAACACCTGGCTTGATCATGTGAAGTTTTACTGCCGTCAAAGTATTCTGCTGACGACCAAATGTGACACTGTTGTCCAACTGTGTGACCTGGAGTGGAACGCTCCTTTGCCGGGGCTTGATGAGGCAGATGCGATTCGGTTGCAAAAGCATATAAAGGAATCTGTCCCTGGCAGGGCAATGGGTGACACTACCGGATAGTCTGGGAGTAACACTCTGCCGGATGATGATCACATACCGCCGCATCCACATGCCCCAGCAACCAGACCGAAAAAGGCCCAGGACTGGTGAATTTACATGCTACATAACGTGGCGATTATTTGGCACTTTAAACGATTATTCCGGTATTTATGATTGTAATTTGCCGGAATAACGATATAGTTCCTTCATAAATACTGTTTCAGGAGGTGTCCCAAGTGGCAACAATACTTCACGGCAGGCAGGCTCCGCATGACAAACTTCTCTGCAGCAATTATTCTGACTGTTCCAATCCTTTTCGGCGTTGCGGCTTATTCCGTACGCCATTTTTTGTTTTCCACATGGTGAACCTATGACGACCTCACAAATAATTTCAGACTTGAATTTACGCCAACGGGCAGAAGAAAAGGCAATGAAAGAGCTAGCTTCATCTCAAGAGGCTCTTTCTCAAGGAGAAATGCAACGATTGTTGCATGAATTGCAAGTACACCAGATTGAACTGGAGATGCAGAACGAAGAACTGCATCGGGCGATATC
>CAIYZD010000627.1 GCA_903930585.1 uncultured Geobacteraceae bacterium
GGCTGTTTAGGTGGGATATCACTTTTCGTAACCAGGCTGGCATGCGTCAGCTTGGTTACATAGTATTTTTTGCTCGTCTCGTACCGGTATTTTCGTTTGCCCTCGTAAGTTATGGAATTGGCCTGACAGGTATGCCCTTACGTTCTTTTGCCATCTATACACTGATAGGTATGATACCTGGTACTGCTATCCTCAACTATTACGGAAAAAGTTTCTTCAGTGGCGGCATCTTATTGCAGATTTCGCTTGGGTTTGTGCTTGTGGTTTTATTGTTTGTCATTCCAGCTTGGATCAGGCGGAAAAAACCGTGGGGTCTATATGGCAACTCAAACACTGACATAGAGTGACTGCCTCAACTATATTAGCTTAATGCAACACCAACAAACAATTAATGCAGCAAGGGTAAGATTGGACATAAAAGGACATAATGTTAACGGCAAACAACAATCTACCTCACTCCGTGTCTGATCGATTTATTGAAAAAGGATTCTTATATTTACTATGCGTTTCCCTTATACTGCATCTGATGGTTTTTGCAGGGCTCTATTATTTGCCAATGTCACCGCCACCAGGATCTTCCAAAGAACCGGTATTTATTGATCTGCAAGAGATACCAAAACCAAGACAGCCACTTGTACAACATCAGCAAGAGACAAGGCGTAGATCAGAACAGCGCGTCCGAGCTCCCAAAGAATGCACTCTACGTGGCAGTTCACAACATGATGCTGAGGTCGTTAAGAAACAGGCCGCGCCATCAACCGAAATGTCTCCTTCATCTGTAGCCAAGCCATCCACCAGCTCACCACAGGCAGTTCCTCAAATCGCTCCCGGCTTTTCAGTAGGTAGCCTTCTCAAATCAAAAGGACAGGATGTACGGCAAGGACCATCACTCCCGCAGTTATTCCCCGGAGCCGGTCACTTAGCAAAACTGGAGGAGAACTATCGACACAAGTATGAAAAAGATATAAAAGAGGGTGATACCCGCTTTCTCAATAGCGATGACATTTTATTCGGCTCATTCCTGCACCGCCTTGAAGGGGCAATCTATGGTGTCTGGCGCTATCCGCAGGAAGCAGCCATGAATGGCATAGAAGGAGTCACGCCGGTTCGTATTACCTTCAACCGACAGGGCGAGATCACCAACGTTGAGCGGCTTGAGAGTTCCGGCTCCCGGATACTGGACGATGAGGTGCTGCGTACACTAAAAGCTATTGGGCGCGTGGGGGGATTTCCAAAGGGATATGACAAAGACGAGTTCCACTTGATTGCATTTTTCCAGTATGCTGGATCCAGAAGATCACTGAGGTAAGTAAAGGCCAATAAAAGAGAATAACTCTCTCAATTTGGCCTTTTCTCTGCCTTGTTTTCCCTTGCTCTCGCCTTCTTTATCGCCTTACTGATTGAGCCCATAATAAAGATTATGTCAAGTACGATGAAAATATATTAATATATGCACGCGGTTGTGAGCCGAATCGACCTTGCATCACGTGATCGCGAGAAAGAGCATCGGCCTGTTTGAGTGCGTGCAGATCCTGGGCTTTGTATTCCGCAGTAGCGCTTGAATGGGAAACATGTGGCAGTCACCCTACCGCTCAACTGTGAAGAACTTTTGCAATCATGAACATGTCGGACAAAACCTTGACCAGTTTCAGAGTTTTGCCTGTCGGCCCAGCTAAATATCAATGTGTTGATTGTGCATTTGCTTGGTTATTTATTTCTGTATAAACAGTTCGTGACACTCCAGCTATAACATCGGCCAGGAGGTTCATATCAGTTCCTTGCGTCATTACACAGAGTAGATACGGATGTTTAGGATAATAAATAATTCCGCAGTCATGCAATTGAACAGGAGTATTACTTTCCTCACTATGCTCTCCAAATTTATGTGCAACTTTAACTGTCGATGGGACCCCAGCAATTAACCCAGCTTTAAATTCAGAACTCGTCATCAAGTCTAATGCCCAGTTAGATGCATCGTGTGTCAGATAGGAAGCATTGTAAAGGATTCTAAAAAATGACTCATATGTTTGAATAGAAAGGAAGCTATCACTCTTATTTAGGGGAAGATCTTTAGTGGACCCTTTAGTCAAGACAATA
>CAIYZD010000628.1 GCA_903930585.1 uncultured Geobacteraceae bacterium
ACTCCCTCATTTATTGAGTTTACTCTCACGGTGGTGGCAAGTGCAGAGGTTTGTCAGGCATCACCAGTCTCCGATCTGTAAAGCTTCTCTGTCCGCCAGAGGCTATTTGCCAATACTGCTGCCAAATCCGCATGCATGCCTGAATCTCTAATCCACCAGCCTCTGTCAGTGTCCTCAACCATTTGATGCTCCGGCAATACACCTAAAGCTCTTTACTCCACCGGGCATGATGCCGTGGGCTGATACGTTACGGCAAAAACATGCAGTGGCGGCTCTTGGCAGTTACCATAGAGAACCCGCTTTTGTAGCTATACACTTATTTTTAATAGGTTATTTAGTTTGCCCAGTTAAAACCGGACACCCTGGTGATCTTACATATAGGACCAATTTCTTCGGAGTTAATGGAGACCCTATATGTGCAAGCACTCAGGTTATACATCTAACATAAAAACAAAAGCGGTAAAGCAATCCGCTCACCCAGCAGAAAAAGTCAGCACAGTCGCTTCCGAAAACATACTCATCCAATCCGCAGATTGCGTTAGTTCGGCTAAAACCAAAATACTTAATAAGTCGAGCCAGTACAGCAGTAAAATAGAACTGGATAAATTTTATACGAAACCATCCGTCGCCATTGATTGCATCACCTTGCTAAATATGGACGAATACGATTTTGTGATTGAACCATCTGCCGGTAACGGAAGTTTCTTCCTGAATATTCCGCACCCTTTCAAAATGGGATTAGATCTGAAGCCTGAATGCAGTTTGGTCGAGACGCACGATTGGCTCACTTATAAGGTCGACCAAAAATACAAGAACGTTCTCATATTAGGCAATCCGCCATTTGGGAGAAGAAACAAACTATCTATTAGTTTTAATAAGCATGCTCTAACGTTTGATTCGGTCAGAACAATCGCCTTTATTTTGCCGGATGTCTTCCATAAGCATACGTTGCAAAAATATTTCCCGCCTGAGTTCAGGCTAAAAACTTTAATGAAGCTTCCGCCATATAGCTTCGAGGTTGATGGGGCACCATATAATGTGCCCTGTACTTTTTTTATTTTCGACAAATCTCCAGGCCAAGACCTGAAATTCATGCCTGAAAAATACAAAGACACAAAAGATTTTATATACGGCTCCAAAAATAACTATGATTTTTTCGTCATGGGGGCAGCTCCTTACAACATTAAGGACTCACCCTCGCCTACAAACAGAGGATATTACATTAAAGTTCGAGAAGGCGTTGCCCCCGAACAAGTAAGATGTAATTTTGAAAGTGCCTCCTGGGTGGGCAATAGTTCCGTCGCCGGTGGTGTTTCCTGGTTTACACAGCCAGAAATGGTTCGGCAGTATCGACAGCAATTTGAAGATAAAACCTGATGTCAAATCAGAACACAAATAATAAACCAAATTCCGCAAGGCCGCTGCCTGAAATCATATTCTGTGAATTCCGAAAACCGGACACCTACCTGATCTTATATATGAAGGCAGATTTTTTCACCACGTAACACTACGTTCCTGATCGCGGTCGAACGGGACTGGTTCTGGTTTCTTTTAATGGCTTCAAGTGTGCACAAATGTCCAATAAGGACAAGTTACTGTCCACTAATAGATCCGTATAACCTTGATTTAACGGCTTTAAATCAATGCCTGTAAACAAACAAAACATTTAGAAAATATCCAGTTTTTAGAAGCAAAGAGACGTGTATCCGAGCCGGGTATTTGACCAGGCCTGTACACAACACCAAAGGGATTAGCCGACCTAAGCTGTGCTCCTTCATTTTGAGGTCAGTGGGACCTCTCCTCGAATGACTGTAGTTGAACCGAAAACCATACTAACAATATGGCTGGCCAGGTAAACCCCTGAGCTGAGGCACTGTGGAAAGTGTTTTTTGGAACATAAATAAAGGCCCTGTCTGAATTGTGCAAATGGTAGAGCCTCAAAACACTTCAGATATCAGGCATTGTAAAATGATTTGGGAAAATATTTCTGATTCATTCACAAACGCCAGCAAAAAAAGAGGCCCTACTAAAGTAGGAAACGGAGCTGCTACCGTGGCAGTCACTCTGCCCAAAAGAGCATGTCATCTCAACACGTGGGCCGGAAACGGCTAGAGGTAATCATGAAACACCGTTGGCCAAAGTCAATACACTCACAGGTCGAGGCTATATTCCATTCAGTGCGTTCATTTAGAGAAACGAAGCTCGACACTCCTCTTGGCATTCGAGGTTTCGGATCTTGGAAAGTTTACAAGTACGAAGCACATCGGTTCGCCAAATTCATGAGTATTAGAGGACATGCAAATCTTCTGGACACTCAAATGGTACTTGTCGACATGTCTGACTATCTGGAGGAGAGACTTGACAACCATGTCAAGAAAAACCATTCCAGGCAGACTTTGGAGACCACCTTATCGGCCCTGGGTAAATTCCAGTACTCTGTCAACAACTATATCGAACAACACGTATCCGAAATAACCAGGTTGGATGTGGAATTGCTGCGTGAAGAATTCTACGCGAAGGGCAGGAAGCTGCTGCGAAAATCGAGTAAACTTTTTAGTAACAGAGCCTATCCGGACCCTGTCAGGCTAATTGAAAATATCGTGAATGGAACACATCAACTACAGGCCTCTCTACAATATGAGGGTGGACTCAGGGCAGAGGGGGCCGGAGCGCCAAGCAATCGCTGCGTGAAAAACCCTTTGACGAAGGATTGTTTACTCGGAATCGCTGCTGATCCCGCCACCGGATCTTCTAAAGGTGTTGTTGCTTCACAAGAAAAAGGCGGCAAGGTAACAGAACACTATGTTTCAGTCGAAACCTACTTACGAGTTGAAGAATACATTGGAATGAACGGTTTGCTGGAAAGTGAGTACTCTCAGTATCTGAAATCTATTACTATTGCTGCCAGGGCAACCGGTCAGTATGCACGTGGTCGCGGCAGTCATGGCCTTAAGTTCAATTTTGCTCAAGAAAGATATCTGGAATGTGTTCAATGCGGATTAACTCATGAACAGGCTCTCCAGAACACCTCGCTTGAAACCTCACATTTCAGGCTTCGAGAAACGTTAACCTATACAAGGGGATAATAATGGAATACATCATAATGGAAGACCAACTGACAGAAATTACTGGCCTGACCGTCGCACAAAGGAAAAAAGTATTTTCCTGGATTGCGTCACTGACTGAGGCCCAGATCATGGAGATCATACAGGGTGGGGTCAAAAAGGCTTATCAGATTAAAGCCGAACGTCCCGAAATATCTGGCAAGATTGTTAAATATTGTGCCAATATTGTTGCTGCTCGTGAAGCCGGGTGGGATACTATCAAGGGAAAAGGTTATCGGGTAGCCGATGCCAAACAGTTTGAAGACTTTTCGCATCTTCGTAAAGCCAAAGCTGCAGACCTTATCCAGGTAGGACGAACCCCAGTGCTCCGGCATAAAGTTCTGGCTCATTGGGGCGAAGTGAAAGAGCTCAAATTAGCCGGTACCGGTTTCAGACCGATTTCTGACTATCTGTTAAAGAAGCGCAAGCTGAAGGTCTCTGCGTCATATCTGGCGCAACTTTGGAAGGAGATTGAATCTAATGTTAATTTTTGAATATAAGGGGATAAAGGTCACAGCGACTGCTGAAATGGTGTCACATGAATACTCTGACGTGAAAAAAGGAAAGCAAACTCACCGTGAAAAGGTTTTCGATGTCGCGGTTAATTTCTGGAGATACGATTTTTGTAGTGATAATTTTCAAGAACTGATCTTTGTGAAAGCAGCTCTACAATATTATATGAGCTGCTACTGGAAGCGAACAAGTAAAGAGGGCAGTAAGATTGACTTTACTAAGACTCTTACCCGTGAAGTCCAACTTTATGGTAAGCAATCTCTCAGTTTTAGTGCTCGCCAGCAAAACAAAAAACATTCACTACTCATTAGTTTTGAGAGTGGTGGAAGAATTATCAACGAAGTCTATCTTGAAGGTCATGACGTAATAATGCTTGATATGGCGATTGGTAAGATTGTCAACTGGCTGTCGCCTCGTGTCTCAGGCTAAACTTTACTATAGCTCCCATCACGGGTATCCCCATTAGTCTCCGCGGGCTGACTGTCTACCTTCCTTCATCAGGATCCTCAGGTACGGCGCCAGGGGTGTTGTTAAAATATGCACAAAAGACCAACTCAACGAGCGCACTCTTGTTGCGTCCAGCAACCCTTTCTGCCTCTCTTGCGATTCGGTCAATAAGTCTGCTGGGTAGATTATAAGAGACAAGTCTGGAGTCCCCCCTGGAAATAGGTCTTCCCCTCTTTACAAGTTTTTTTTCTTCTATTGTCTCACTGCTTGAATTGACGTTGCTTTGCTCCGGCATAATCTCTCTCTTAAATATAATTTTATTGGGACTTGAAAGGCCACGTCCACAGAAGGGGTGATTTAGCTCCATTTACTTATAATATATTATGTGTATAATTGCAAGTGTAAGCTTCCGCCTGGCAACATACGCATTGCAGACTGTCAGTTATTCCTGCGAAAGCAATTTGCAATTGCTTATGCCCGTATCAATTTCTTCCAAGCAATCTTTGCGTATTCCCTTAGGCCACCAAATTCCAATTACATTGTAATATAGATATAAATGTTATTATTCAAGCCCTTGGCCTCTCACCTGGG
>CAIYZD010000629.1 GCA_903930585.1 uncultured Geobacteraceae bacterium
CGTGGCGGTCGCAAATTTCCCGTACCGCCTGAAAATAACCGGGGGACGGCATGTTAACCCCCCCCTCACCCTGAATCGGTTCCAGCATGACGGCACACGTAGCTGAGGTAACTGCCGCTTCCAGCGCAGCCACATCATCGAACGGGACATGTTTGAAGCCGTGCAGCAGCGGATCAAAAAAGCGCTGTACCTTCTCCTGACCGGTAGCGGAAACGGTAGCCATGGTGCGGCCGTGAAAAGAGTCCGTTGCGGTGATGATTTCGTACCGTTCCGGACCAAACGTATCCCGGCTGTATTTACGCGCCAGCTTGATAGCCGCTTCGTTCGCCTCTGCGCCGCTGTTGCAGAAGAACGCTTTATCGGCAAAAGAGTGGCTGCAGAGCAGTTCCGCCAGTTCAATCTGCTGGGGAATCTGGTAGTAATTGGAGCAATGGATCAACTCCGCCGCCTGCTTTTGCAGAGCAGCGACAACGTTCGGGTGGCAGTGTCCCAGGTTGTTGACCGCAACCCCTCCAAGAAAATCAAGATACTCTTTACCGTCCGCGTCCCACAACCGGCACCCCGCGCCTCTGACCGGAACGATCGGGTAGCGGCCGTAGGTTTTCATGATGTACTTGTCTGATTTTTCAACCCATTGTTGTGAGTTCATTTCGTAATCTCCGTTCCGATACCCACGTCGGTAAATATTTCTAGAAGAACTGCATGGGGTACCCGGCCATCGATGATATGGGCCTTCTTGACCCCCTCTTTAAGGGCGTCGGCACAGCAAATGACCTTGGGGATCATGCCGCCGGTGATGGCCTCCTCGTCAATCAAACGATGCAGTTCCGCCACCGACAGGCTTTCCAGAAGAGTGCCGCTGGTGTCCTTGACGCCGTTGATATCGGTCAGCAGGATCAATTTCTCCGCATTCAGCGCCGCCGCCACCCGCCCGGCAACCAGATCGGCGTTGATATTGTAGCTTTCCCCCTCCGGCCCCACTCCAACCGGGGCGATGACCGGAATATATCTCCCGTTTTGCAGCGCGGATATCAGGTCCGTATTCACCTTGACAACATCCCCGACGTAACCGATATCGACCAGCTCGACCGTATTGTTCTCACCCTTGACCTCCTGCAGCAACTTCTTCGACAGCAGCAGCGTACCGTCCCTGCCGGACAGACCAACCGCCCGCCCGCCATGCTGGTTGAGATATCCCACTACCTCTTTGTTAACCTGCCCCGCCAGCACCATTTCCACAACCTGCATTGTTTCGGCATCGGTCACCCGCATGCCGCGTACGAACTCGGAAACGATGCCGTAGCGCTTCAGGGTCTCATTGATTTGCGGACCGCCGCCATGCACGATGACGGTATTGATCCCCAGTGACTTGAGCAGAACAACATCAAGGGCAAACGATTCCTTCAACTTTTCGTCCGCCATGGCATGCCCACCATACTTTATGACAAACGTTTTACCGGAGAACCGCTGAATATACGGCAATGCTTCCATCAGCGTATTTGCTTTTTCGATTAACTGTTTCATCGCAATTTCCTATCCTAAAATAAAAACTGCCACATCTGTAAGCCGCACAGTTTACTGTAAATTGATGAAAATCTCAAAAGGTTATTGTAAGGGGAG
>CAIYZD010000630.1 GCA_903930585.1 uncultured Geobacteraceae bacterium
GACGCCGAGTCGTTTCAGCGACGCGTCACAGCACGAGCGGACGTACTCCGGCCTGCCGCTGATGCCGGTGATCGGCGCCCAGCCGCCACCAACCGGCTGGCTGCGCATGATGCCGAACTTGGTCGCAACCACCACCTGATTGCGCTTCCCCTTTATCGCTTTGCCCACCAACTCTTCGTTGGTGAACGGGCCATACATGTCGGATGTGTCGAGAAAGTTGATCCCTAATTCCAGAGCGTGGTGAATCGTGGCGATTGATTCCGCCTCGTCCCGGCTGCCGTAAAAATCTGACATCCCCATGCAGCCAAGCCCTTGAGCCGATACGGTTAAACCTTGTGTTCCGAGTGTTCTCTGTTCCATATTTATCCCCTTCTTTATTTTGTGTTCCCTGTTCATTGAGTTATTACACATTCAGCTCATGCCAGCGAAAACAATCGACCGTGTGGTCATTGACCATGCCGGTGGCCTGCATATGGGCATAGCAAATAGTTGTGCCGACAAAGCGAAAACCGCGCTTCTTCAGGTCGCGGCTTAACAGATCGGAAACCAGAGTGCTGGCAGGCACGTCCTTAATACTCTGCCATGAGTTCCGGATCGGCACTCCGTCAACAAAGCGCCACAAGTAGGCATCGAACGAACCGAACTCCTCCTGAACTTTCAGAAAGGCCTGTGCGTTGGTAATGGTTGATGTCACCTTCAGGCGATTGCGGACAATGCCGGGGTTGCCAAGCAGCTCCGCCACCCTGGCTTCATCAAAACGGGCCACTATTTCCGGATCAAAGCCTGCAAAAGCAGCACGGTATGATTCCCGCTTGCGGAGAATGGTGATCCAGGAGAGTCCGGCCTGTGCCCCCTCCAGAGTCAGGAATTCGAACAGATGGCGGTCGTCATGGACCGGCACGCCCCATTCCTCATCGTGATACGCTTGATAGATCGGGTAAGTGCCTGCCCAGGCGCAACGGGTACGCGTCAGATTACAATCCATTGGTCCTCCCATCTGTTTGGCGCTCCGGGTCAGGGACGTCTGAGAATTTGCACGCAGCTCCTACAGCGTAGACATAAATTGCCGCAGCGTCAAGCAGACACGTCATTTGCCATGATCCCACCGATAACTTTTTGTAACAATGTATATAACAAATCACATAGACCGGATAGCGCAACTACTCTATAATGCGAAAATATCAAAAAGATGGTTTGATGTGCCGCTGACACCGTACGTAAAATCATTACGCAGGAGGAGAAGAGATGCGAACTGCTATTCTGACTTTGAGCGACAAAGGTTCGCGGGGCGAACGGATTGATGAAAGCGGCCCGGCATTGGCGGCGTGGCTGGCCGAGCGGGGGGTGCATACCGTTCAGTCCCGCGTCATTGCCGATGAGTTCGAACAGATTGTGGCGGTATTGACGGAATGGGCCGATACCGATGCGGCCGACCTGATTCTGACTACCGGCGGCACCGGCGTATCACCCCGCGACACAACTCCCGAGGCAACGCTACAGGTCTTGCAGCGGGTAATTCCTGGACTTGGCGAACTGATGCGCCTTAAGAGCCTTGAGAAGACCCCAATGGCCTCATTATCCCGTGCCGTAGCCGGAATTCGCAACCAGTCGCTGATCATCAACCTCCCCGGCAGTCCCAAGGGTGCTCTGGAAAACCTGGAGGCGGTCTGGCCGACCATCGGTCATGCCGTCGAAAAAATTCGTGGCGGACAGGAAGATTGCGGCGGCAAATTTTCAAAATAGCAGCATGGAGACGCATGTGAAAGCGAATGATGCCATACGAATCGTCGGCCCCGAAACCGCGAGAATGCTTGATTTGGGGCACCCCTGGGTCGTAGCCGATTCCTATACGCGAAAATGGCCGGTCGGCGCCTCCGGGCAGAGTGTCGGACTGTGCGACAACCAGGGTCGTTTTCTGGCAACCGCTCTCCTTGATCCGGAGGAACGGATCGTCGCACGGGTACTGGATCGGAGGCGGATACAGCTCGATCGCCCGTGGCTGACGGAACAGCTGCGAAGCGCCATAGAGTTGCGCCTCAGCCATGCCGACCTGCACGATTCAAACGCCTGTCGTCTGGTAAACGCTGAGGGTGACGGTCTGCCGGGACTGACGGTTGACCGGTATGCAGACTATCTGATGCTGCAGCTCTACAGCACTGCCTGGCGACCGCACCTGAAGCTTATCACGCAGGTTTTGCAGGACATTCTGCCCACCACCCACGGCATCTACGAGAAAAGCCGTCCGCAGAAGACCCGTGAATTGGAAGCGGTCAGTGACAGCAAGGCCTACGGGCGCCTTTTGGCAGGCAAGCCGGCACCGCAGCGCCTGGAAGTCCGGGAGAACGGCCTCACTTTTCTGGTGACTCTGGAGCAGGGGCTGAACACGGGGCTGTTTTTGGACCAGCGCCTCAATCGCCGAGACCTGATGCAGAGGGTAAAGGGCAAACGACTGCTCAATCTGTTTTCGTACACCGGTGCATTTTCGGTGGCAGCGGCGGCAGCAGGAGCAGCAGCGGTAACAAGCGTAGATACCTCGACCGGATATACCAACTGGGCCAGGGACAACTTCGCCGCCAACCGCCTCAACCCGAAGCAACATGAATTCATTGTCGGTGACTGCCTCACCGTGTTGGGAAAACTGACGCAAAGCCGGAAAAACTATGACATCATCCTCATGGACCCGCCATCGTTCTCCACCACGACCAAGAACCGTTTTACCACTCGCGGCGGCACTTCCGATCTGGTGGCAGCATCCCTCCCTTTGTTGACCGACGGCGGACTTATAATAACCTCTTCAAATCATCAAAAAGTTGATTCGACAGAATATCTGAAGGAGCTGCGCCGGGGTGCGCTGCAGGCAGGCTGTGATCTTCGGGTGATCTCCCTGCTCGGACAGCCGGAAGATTTCCCTTACCCGGTTACGTTTCCGGAAGGACGCTACCTTAAATATGCGGTCTGTGTAAAAACAGGTGGCACGGCAAAGATGGGCACTCCATGAAAAAGCTGCTCAGCTGGGGAGGCGTCGGCCTGTTGACCACGGCGTTGCTCGACCCGCTCCTCTACTCAATGCTGGACCAGCCGATCCCATGGGGGCGCGACATTTTCATGGCTATCGGCGGCATCGGATGCTTGTACCTATTGGTCAAACTGCGGGACAGTTTCTAATTTCCAACCCGGGACAAGAAGGAATTTCACCGTTTATTAGACTTCCGAGGTAACGTAGTGATTGAAATAAAAGAAAACGACATCAAAGTCGAATTTTACCGTGCCTCCGGCCCGGGCGGACAGCATCGCAATACGACCGATTCGGCGGTGCGCATCCGTCATCTGCCGACCGGGATTGTTGCCCAGGCATCGGAGAATCGCTCACAGTTTCAAAACCGCGAGGTTGCGATGGAACGTTTACGGATTGCGCTGGAACGGCGCGAACGCAAGGTCAAGAAACGGATCTCTACCCGCGTACCGAAACGGGCCAAAGAAGACCGCCTTACCGGCAAGAGAATCGTATCAGAAAAAAAACGCCTGAGAACAACCCTGGAATAACATTCCCCGCCACAGTCACACCCAGAATTCGTTTGACTCACCCCCGATAACACTGTAATTTGTCTGAGTTTATATCGGGAGTTTGTAATGGTTCGCGCATACCTCTATCTGGCGGCATTTATTCCTCTGACCTTTCTTTTTTCAGTCAGCGCCATCGTCTCGACGTTGTTTGACTCAACCGGACGGTTCTATGCGTGGCACGCCCGTCTCTGGGGACGAGTTGGGTTGGCGTTGAGCGGCGTCACCGTGACGCTCTCCGGCCTGGAACACCTTCCGGATGGTCCGGTTATTTTCATGAGCAATCATCAGAGCAATTTTGATATCTTATCGCTCCTGGCAGCCATGCCGCGCCAGTTCTACTGGATCGCAAAAAAAGAGCTCTTCGAAATTCCGGTATTCGGTTCCTCCATGCGGCGCGGCGGCTATATTCCACTTGATCGTGGAGATGGCCGTAAAGCGTTGCAGAGTATGAATGAGGCTGCTGCTGTGATTCATCAGGGGAAGAGTGTCGTCCTGTTTCCCGAAGGAACCCGCACCCCGGACGGTAACCTGCTGCCGTTCAAACGAGGCGGCTTCATCCTGGCACGCAAAGCAGCGGTACCGGTCATTCCGGTCACCATCAACGGCAGTGGCAAAATTAATCCGGCAGGCCGGATCAGGTTGTACAGCGGTACTATCCGCATAACCCTGCATCCCCCGGTCGTAGTTGCCGCCGAACTCCGCCGGAGCGAAGCCGAAGCCTGGATTATGGAAAATGTTCGGAGCCGGATTGAATCCGCACTGGAGCTTTGAATGAACATCGGCTATCAGTATATTTTGTTGATTATCGCAGGTGTGGCAGGCATGGCCTGGGGCCTTCCGGCGGCACACCGACTGAGACGCCCCTTTGACATCGGTGCGGCGGTTGTAGTCCTGTGCGGAGTAATCGTCTTTGCCTTGGGTATCCTTTTGACTTTTAGTCCCAACTTCTTTTAGTACGTTTAAAATATTTCTGCGGTATTTTGCAGAACTTACTTTGTGAACGTACTTATCCCTTTAGGAGCAGGTAATCGAATGAACGAGCAGGTAAAAAGCAGTATCACCAACGGTGTCATCATCGTTCTGCTCAGCCTGGCACTGCTGGGAGCAAGCACCTGGTGGCGCATGAGCACTCAATTCAATCAGGGAGAAGCAGCGCTCCGCAAGGGAGATTTTGTCGGCGCCGTCGCCGGGTTCGAATCGGCACTGCATATGTATATTCCCTACCACCCGACCATAGAAAAAGCCGCAAACCGGTTATGGCAGATCGGTGAAACCAATGAACGCCTGGGAGATGTCAACCGCGCCCTGATTGCCTATCGCTCTCTGCGAAGTTCATTCTATGCTGCCCACTGGCTGGTTACTCCCGGTACGGTCTGGATCGAAAACTGTGATAAAAAAATAGCTGCGCTGATACCTCTGCAACATGAAAGATAGCCTATGGATGAAATAACATCACACTCGGCACTGCACATTGTCGCCCTCGGCGGATTGGGCGAGATCGGCATGAACATGATGGCCTATCAGCATGGCGACGACATTCTGATCGTTGATTGCGGCCTGATGTTTCCCTCTCCCGACATGCTCGGAATTGACTACGTTATTCCGGATATCAGCTGGCTTCGTGAGCGTGCCGAAAACGTCCGCGCCATCTGCCTGACTCACGGCCACGAAGATCACATCGGCGCCCTCCCCTTTGTTCTGCAGGAGCTGAATGTCCCGGTCTACGGCACGGCCCTGACGCTGGGGCTGGTCAGCGCCAAGCTGGAGGAATACAAACTGGACGGAGCGGTCGAAATGATCACCGTTGTTCCCCGGCAGAGTATCCTGATCGGCTGTTTTCAGGTCGAGTTTCTGCGGGTAGCCCATTCCATTGTCGATGGCTGCGCCCTGGCGATAACGACTCCGGAGGGAGTGATAATCCATACCGGCGACTTCAAGATTGACCACACCCCGGTTGACGGCCAACTGACCGATCTGGCCAGCCTGTCGCGCTACGGCGAAGCGGGAGTTCTGGCGCTGTTGTCCGACTCAACCAACGTGGAGCGCGAGGGATATACCCTCTCCGAAAAGTACGTCGGTGAAGCGTTCGCGGATATGTTCCCGAAATGCTCCGGCCGGATCATCGTTGCAACATTCTCCAGCAGTATTCACCGGGTGCAGCAGGTCATCGACGCAGCGGTCCGGTGCGGCAGAAAGATCCTGTTGAATGGCCGGTCGATGATCAAAAACGTCCAGATTGCCCGCGAACTTGGTTATCTGACCGTCTCCGACGAGCATTTAATGGATCTGCGGGAACTCCCCCACCTTCCGCCGGAACAGGTCTGTATCATCTCCACCGGCAGCCAGGGGGAGCCGATGAGCGCCCTGACCCGCATCGCCATGGACGATCACAAGCAGATCAAACTGGAGCGGGGCGACACCGTCATCCTCTCTTCACGGGTCATTCCAGGCAATGAGCGGACCATTTCGGAGTTAATCAACCATCTCTACCGCCGCGGAGCCGAAGTCTTCCACGAAAGGGTGTCCGAGGTCCATGTTTCCGGCCACGCCAGCCAGGAAGAGCTGAAACTGATGCTCAACACGGTTCAGCCCCGCTTCTTTATTCCGATCCACGGCGAATATCGTCACCTGGTCAAACACATCCAGTTGGCTCGCAAAGTCGGCATACCTGAGGAACGATGCATTCTGGCGACTAATGGCGAGGTGGTATCTTTCTACTCTGATACGGCAGCGATTATGGAACAGGTAGAATGCGGCAGGGTTTTTGTCGATGGCAAGGGGGTGGGCGATGTCGGCAGAATGGTGCTGAGAGACCGGAAGCATCTGTCTGAAGACGGCATGATCGTCGTCATCATCGGCATGAACATGTCAACAGGCGCGGTCATTTACGGTCCCGACATCGTCTCGCGCGGCTTTGTCTTTGAAGATGAAAGTCAGGAGTATCTTGAAAATGCCCGCAAGGTGGTGGCATTCGCACTTGAGGAGATTAACACCGAAATGCGCTGTGACGCTGACGAAGTCAAGACGGCGGTCCGCCAGGCTCTCCGCCGTTTCTGCAAGAAGACCATCGAGCGAAGGCCGGTGATTTTGCCGGTGATTATGGAGATGTAACCAAGATGAAGTTTACGTTGCTTCGGGGCTTCACGCCGCTTTCTTGAGTATTTTCCGGCAATAGCTGTTCAAACTTTCCCCTTGCTGCATTGCCCGTATGGCAAGCGTCTGGTGCAACTCTTTTTCAACCCGGATCACGAACCGTCCGGAATAGGCTTTGGAGGCGGTCGCTTTTGGAAGCGGCCTGTCTTCTTTTTTGTACAACTCAATAGCTTCCGCCACAACGTCACACAGCTCCTTGTAAACGGCAGTCTCATCATCGCCATGTATCCCACCCCGCAAAAGGCCGGGACATGTTCCTATATAGCACCCATCCTCCGCTGACCATTGAACAACCTTCAAATACTCGTCTCCCGGTTTCATCTTTTTGTCTCCTCTATCGATTCGCGCACATCCCGTTCCTGGTAAGATTTCGCATCATCACCCGGTTTACCGGAAAGTGTGATCGGCATGGAACAGTCCGGATGTAAAAAGTTTCGGTGGCTTCCTTTTCCGCCTCTGTTGATAAATCCGGCCTTCTCCAGATCGGCTATAAGTTCTCTGATTTTTCTTGGCATGGGTAATGTTACTATGATGATACTATGATGTCAATTATTGACATGTCTCAAATTGAAATCCAAGAGCATAAAACCAGAAGCGGGACCGGC
>CAIYZD010000631.1 GCA_903930585.1 uncultured Geobacteraceae bacterium
AACCTCGTCAGGAATGAGATCAAGTATGATTCGGAGCTTACTCTGCAACTGGGCGAAATTCCCCAGGTACGTTGCTCCCGACATCAAATAAGTCAGGTTATTCTGAATTTGTTGGTAAACGCGGCACATTCCATCAAAAGGCCGGGATCCATTACGGTAACCACGACTCACGTGGGTGATTATGTACTGCTCAGTGTCGGAGATAATGGCTGCGGCATGTCGGAAGAGGTGCGAAAGCGGATCTTTGAACCATTTTACACAACAAAGGAGGTCGGGAAGGGAACCGGATTAGGGCTTAGTATCAGCTACAGCATTATCCGGCAACATCACGGCGAAATCCTGGTGGAGAGCGAACCGGGAGTCGGGACAACCGTTACCGTCAAACTTTCGATTTTAAGCGACAAGGAACAACTACTGTGAATACCATACTCGATTCAAAATCTGAAGGTGATGCCCTGTCTCGGTATACGGTTATCATGGTTGATGACGAACTAAACATACTTCAGACGTTAAAACGGTGCTTCAGCCGCGAAAAATTCCGGATTATATGCGCCAATTCCGGTGCTGAAGGGTTAAAGCTCGTGGCAGAGACCGCAAATGTTGCTGTGATAGTTTCTGACCAGCGAATGCCGGGGATGAACGGCAGTGAGTTCTTGACCCGCAGCAGAGAGTTTGCCCCGGATGCCATCAGAATGTTGCTGACCGGCTTCTCTGATATTGAAACTACGGTCGTTGCCATGAATGAGGGGGGGGCTACCCATTATATTGGTAAACCATGGGAAGAAACCATGCTGCTTCAAACGGTCCGGGACTGTGTCACGCAGTACCATCTCGTCAGGGAGAACCTCCGTCAACAGGAGGTTATTAAGACCCAGTATGAGGAACTGGAAGATTGGAACCGCAATCTGAAGGAGCGGGTACTGACACAGACCGGCCAGATTCGCACACAACTCGAAGAGCTGAAACTGTTGTCGCGGCGGCAGGAAGAAAAATACGTCGGCACGATCGCAGCCCTGGCGGCATTGATTGACATGCGTGATCCCAGGTCCCGACTGCATGCCGCCAATACTGCGGCGCTGTCGGTTAGTATCGCTACCCGAATGGGGCTCTCAAAAACCGAAGTGGAAACAATCAGAACAGCTGCCCTTCTCCACGACATCGGCAAGAACGCCATGTCAGATGTAACTCTGGCAATTTTTGAAGATGGGTTAAATGAGGAGGATCGCCGCCATTACAGCGAACACCCGGTTCTGGCTCAGACCGCCATTGATACAATCGAAGAGTTACGGCCGGCAGGAGTGCTGATTCGCCACCACCATGAACGGTACGATGGCAGCGGATTTCCGGACGGACTTGCGGGAACCGACATTCCGCTTGGATCTGCCATTATCTCCCTCGCCGATCACTGCGATCGGGAAATAAACTCCTTTTACGGAGCAAATGCGGTCTCTTTAATGTTGGAGAAGATGGCCACGCAGGTCGGTACCGGTATTGCCCCACAGCTGTTTCCCTGTCTGGATCAGGCTGCCCATGACCTGTACGACAGCCGTATCAAAGAACGGGGCAATGATCTCATCCAACTTGAAGTAATTCCTGCAAAACTGCGGATCGGCATGATATTGACCCGCGATCTTTTCAGTGCGTCAGGCCTCTTTCTGCTCGAAGCCGGCAGCGAACTGAATGTAAACAACATCAGGTCATTGCAACGTATTTTTGCCCTGGATCCATTACGTGGGGGAATTCATATAGGGATGCATACCGGTTGATTATCGGGACACAGGCAAACAAAAACTGGCTATACCGTATAAACGTCTGCACGCTGACAAAATTCTGTCGAAACCGATTGACTTTGAAAGCCTGCCGCGTATTATTCGTGAGGTGTTATTACGCACGTAGAGGGTTGTTTTAAGTTGGAGGTTTTGTGGACAAACTCCAGGAGGTAGTAATGCCGGACAGTGTAACCGTACTTGCCGTGGACGATGACATGATGCATACCGAATTGATCAGCTTCATACTGTCGGAGCTCGGTTACAAGGTTCTCAAATGCTGCAACGGCCTGGAGGCGACTCAAGTATTGGAGCAGCACCCCGATATCGACGCAATTCTTGTTGATCTGGAGATGCCGGTCATGAATGGCCGCGATTTGATCCATTTTGTCAGGCAAAGTGAAGAGTGGCGTCACATACCACTGGTCGCCCTGACGAGCAGTGCACATGAAGTAACCCACACGCTGAGTCTGGGAGCGAGTGAATTCCTCACAAAACCGTTCAACCGCGAAGAAATGCAGCTCCGGGTAATGAACCAGGTCAGAAATAAAAAACTCGCGGACCAGGCAGATAAGAAGCTGCAAAAAAGTGAAGCGCGCCTTGAACAGTTGCTTCAGTCGACAAATCAAGGGATATTCAGCCTGGATATGGAAGGTACCTGTACCTTCATAAACAAGCCGGGAACGCATATTCTGGGATATCAAATCGAGGAACTGGTCGGCAACAAAATCACTTCACTCCTGAAATGCAAAATTCTGGAAGAACAAGCGAAACGATGCCTGTCGCAGCGTTCCATACACGATGATGACTCTTTTCACAGTGATGACTTCTATCTCTGCAAAAAGGACGGCAGTTTTTTCCCCTCTTCGCTCTCATCCAAACCCCTGCTGGTAAACGGCATGATTGCCGGTGCGGTAATAACTTTTTCCGATATTACCGAGCGAAAGCGGCTCGAAGATGAGCGTTTCATCCTATCCCGCGCCGTTGAGCAGTGTCCGGTTTCAATTTTATTAACCGATATGCTGGGAAATATCAGATTTGTGAATCCCAAATTCACCCATCTCACCGGCTACAGCAGTGCAGATGTGATCGGAAAGAATCCGCGACTGCTGCAATCAGGCGAAGTAAAACCTGATGTGTATGAGCGGTTGTGGCACACCATCTCCGAAGGCAATATCTGGGAAGGAGAGTTGCTGAATAAAACAAAAGATGGGCGATTGTTCTGGGAGTATGCCGCCATATCACCGCTCCGGGACAGCAAAGGTAGTATTACCCACTATCTGGCCGTGAAAGAAGATATCACCGCCATGAAGAAAGTTTCGGAAGAGCTTGTCGCCGCCAAGGAACAGGCCGAAGCGGCCAGTAAGGCAAAAAGCTCGTTCCTCGCCACCATGAGCCATGAAATCCGTACTCCCATGAATGGCGTAATCGGTATGAACAGTATGCTGCTCGAAACCAACCTGACTGCCGAACAGAGGGAATATGCCACCATTGCCTACAATAGCGGCGAAAATCTGTTGACTATTATTAACGAAATTCTCGATTTTTCAAAAATTGAAGCCGGCAGGCTCGAACTGGAAATCCTTGATTTTGATGTAAGAATCACCCTGGAAGATACCGCCGAACTGCTGGCTTTGCGCAGTGAGGAAGCCGGACTTGAACTCATCTGCCAGATTGACCCGGCTGTGCCGTCATACTTACGGGGTGATCCGGGCAGGATTCGCCAAATCATAACCAACCTGGTCGGTAACGCCATCAAATTCACCCGAAATGGTGACGTTATCATGAG
>CAIYZD010000632.1 GCA_903930585.1 uncultured Geobacteraceae bacterium
CAAGCCATGACAAATTTGCGTGGTAATGGGGCACCCAACTATAAAAATAATGTTATTTCAGTAAGTTGTGTTCCGGCACGATGATTGCTGTGATCTTTTAGTGCAGTAGAAGTGATTCCAATGGAATGAACGTCCTGCCTGTGGTACGTATCGTTTTCGTTTGCCGTACAAATGTTATTAAACATAACTGAATAGTAGAAAGAAGGGGATCATATGAACGACGTGTCAGATCAGGAAAAAGAGTTTTCCGACATTGAACTCTGCTACAAGGCGATGGGGCTCTCATTCAGCGATAACCCCGATCAGGTGAATCGGACCTATCAGAAATTGAAGGACGAATACGTTAAGGAGCTCCGTTCACCGGATGTGTCCGGCCGTACCCGTGCCGCCGAAAATCTGAAGCAGCTCGAAGAACTTTTTAAAACCATAACCGGGTCCCTTATTTATAAAGATTATGCCGGGGAGTATGAAAAATATAAAGCCCTGAAAGCAGAAAATCTGGCAGCCCGCAAACAGAAACAGCCGGTTGAGAAGGAAGAGCTGATCAAATGTCCGTACTGCAGCAGACCGATACATTATAAGCTGAAAGTCTGTATCTACTGCCATGGGAAGATACTTACCCCGTTTGAACAGTTGATAGAAAAGGTGTTTACCGCCAGAAATCTGATCGTTTTCGGCGTGCTGCTGTTGGCGGCGGCTGCGGTAACCGTGCTGGTGAAGCATCCTGAAATAGCACAGGCATTTAATGGATTGCTGTTACGGGCGCTTGCCATTGTACATTTCTCGGGATTCTAAATCCGCTTTTCTGGTGAGAACGGGGTTGAATGTCTTTGAAACGAGTGAATGAAATGGTTGTGTGTGGGGGTAATACAATGAAAGGTCCGCGTGTGGGAAAATGTGTAACGCTGCTTGCAATGGTCGTTGTGCTGCTGGGTGCTTCCGTAACGGCACATGCCGGGGCCAAGGCAAGGTCAATCATATTCTATGTCGGGAATGGCAACAGTACGGCGTTCAATAACGCAACCCCGAACGGCCTCGGCGGGACGGTGTCGTTGTCATATAACTGCAACATCAGCTGGGGGGGAGCCTATACGAGCTGTACCAGTGTAACTATAGATGCAAGCTCCGGATCGCACTACAACGGGTGGTCTCAAACATTTACCAAAAACCGCGGCTACATTACGTTTGCGCCCGGTTCCGGCTACAAAATTGCGACTGCCAAATATGTCATCATGAAAAGCGGCACTGTTCCCGATGCAGCGACAACCTGGAACCCGTTGGTCAACACCGCCACCGGAGCGCTTAACCAGACCGGCAGCAATACGTACTACTATAATATAGGCTCCAGCAGTAAATATACCCAGCAAATGTTCGTATGGATCTATTTTCAATCGACGACTACCATCTATGGGTATGTCTCCGATCTGTTTCCGGATATTCCGGTCAATTCGTCGTACAGCGCCTGCTGGAAGCTGGTGTCGCTGGCCGGTCCGACGAACCCGGCGGACCAGACGACCCCCCCTGCCGGGCCCGGAACATATAAAACCACTACCACCCTCACTCCTCCCAGGTCGCAGGTGGCTTTCAGCCCGTATTCAAGTATAGGCCATACCTATCCTTCTGTTTTTATTGATAATATTACAACTGATGCGCAGGCGCCACCAATCAAGGCGGCTGATCATGCCAATCACACAAAGTTCTGGTTCAAGCTGGTTGCCCCCACCGATACTACCGACAGCGGCTGCGAACTGGATTCGATCAGTTTCAACGGTGACGCCTACGCCAACCCGCCTCTTGAAGGGACATTGGCGATTGATGGAACTCCGGTAAGCGGGTCCGTCCTCTCCGGTTCCTATACCCCGCCCTCCTTTTCTACGGATATAGCGGACGCGGCTGTGATTTTCAAATTCAGGCATAAAGGCTTTTATCTTTCGACGTCGGTTGATTCCAATGGCACATATCCCCAATGCGGTTCGTCCACCGACGATCTTGTTGTCCCTCCGGGGCAAGACTATTTTCCGGTCGGGGCGACACCGTCGTTCGTTGTCACGGCAAAGCCTGGGTGCGCTATCTCGACGGTTAAGATCCAGAATGAAACGTACGATACCGGAACAGGCACGTTTGCCACCCTTGGTTCACCAACCGATGTCACCTCGCAGCTGGTGAATAATACCTACATGTTTCCGCCTCTTACCAACCATGCCAACCTGATTGTTTCCTTTATACCGGTTTCCACGGCTACGGCTTCCACCAGTTACTGCCAGCTTCCGGCGTTTATGGGGGGGGTAACGCCAACCAAGCCGAACGTCCTTTTGGTGTTTGATACGTCGGGAAGTATGGGTGACAAGCCATATCAATCGCAAACCTACACCTGCAGGGCTCCGACAACGCCTGCCAACGGTTTTCAGACGCTGGACAAATGTACCAATTTTTATGGCTATTTTGACAAAACCATCAGATATAATCTTGATACGTCTATCGGGGTTTGGGTGCCCCAGGGGGGGGCGACCAATTTCGGCCCGTTGTCGGGTAATACCGGTATATCCGGAAATTATCTCAATTACCTTCATATGAGAAAGGTCGATATTGTCCGCAAAATCCTTATCGGCGGTCTTGTGGATAATGTGGACGGCAAGGCCCGCTCGTATGACACGGCCAATTCCAATACCTATTATGTGCTGGATGCGAATGACGGTACCGAAGTCCAGACCGGCACAACTCCCACGAACGGGACCAGCGAACCGACCGGCCTTATTCAGCAGGTGTACAGCAAGGTCCGCTTGGGGATTATGACCTACAACCCGAATCCGCAAAGTATTTCTTCCTCACTCGACTCGGACGGCGGAGCGCTTATCACCTCTACCATGCCTGACGGGACAGACAAGGTGGCCACGCTCGGCGCCAGTTTGAACGTGCTTATTAATTCAGTTGAAGATTCCTCTACCAATCCGGCCGGTAATACCCCGTTGGCGGAGACCCTGTACGAGGCGATCCGTTACTATGAGGCGCAGCCGAGCGCGTACAATTCGGTAAATGGTGACGGCACCGGCGGAACGCTCGATTACGGGACCATGGACCCGGTGCTGAGCAGTTGCCAGAAGCATTTTGTGATCCTGCTGACCGATGGCCAGCCGACTTCGGATACCAATCTCCCCTTTGTTACCGGGCATTCCTCCACCCGTGTCGATGACAGCAACATGACCACCTGGCTGAGCGGACTGACGGCGTCTGGGCTTCCGACGCCGGTGTCACCGCTTGCCAAGGTAGCCTATTACGCCCATAACAACGATTTGAGAAGTGCGACGGTCGGCAATTCCGCCTATGCGGGAACACAGAACCTGACCATTTTTTCGGTCTACGTATTTGGTGACGGTTCCGGAACGGCGACGTTGCAGGAGACCGCCATGTACGGTTCGTACACCAATGAATTTGCTCCGCCGTACTCCACGACGGTAAGTCATAATAACAAGCCGGACCCGGCCTGCTCTTCACCTTCCACCGGGTGCCCGCCGCAGAGTGAATATGCCGGTGGCTATTATGAAGCTTCGGACGGCTCCCTGCTTGCGGCCCAACTCCAGCAGGCGCTCAGTATCATCTTGTCCAGCACGGCATCCGGTACGGCTGCCGCGGTTGCCAACAACAAAAGCGGCGAGCGCGGAGCGAATATCATAAAGGCGGTGTTCTACCCGCAATGGCCGAACGATTCCACCATCAAATGGCTGGGGGAAGTCATGTCGCTCTGGTATTATCTCGATCCGGTCATCAGCTACAGTGCCATCTTTGAGGATACCGGCGCCAGCGGGGACAAGATACTGGATACACTGGTTAATCCGACACCGAACAGCAACCCGGCTTTAATAAAGCCGCTCTGGAGCGCCGGTTCAAAATTGCAGGCAAAGTCGGCAGATAGCAGGAATATCTATACCCTCCTGGGGAGTACCGCCACCGGCACCGACCTCACATCATCCCACTTTTTCAGTACCGCGAACGTGGCAACGTTGAAACCGCTTCTGAATCTGTCTACTCTGCCTTCCGACAATGTTCAGGTAGGCAAGCTCATTAATTATGTCCGTGGTACGGATACCGCCGAATACCGGTCGCGGAAAGTTACCCTGACCGGCAATGTTGCCGACGCGCTGGTGTGGAAACTGGGAGATGTCATAAATTCGACACCTCAGGTTCAGACATCGGTTGCCATTAATGCCTATGACAGTGCGTATAGTGATACGAGTTACAGCCAGTTTATTTCGTCAAATCAGTATAAAAGCAGGAGCATGGTTTATTCAGGTTCCAATGACGGGATGTTGCACGGGTTCAAGGCCGGAGTTGTCACTGCCATTCACGATACCGCACATCCGACCCAGTATGCCAAAATGACTATTGACGGTACCGAAGGACAGGAACAGTGGGCATTTATCCCTTTTAACGTGTTGCCGTACCTGCAGAATCAGGCCGATGTCTCCTATTGTCACCAGTGTCTTGTCGATGGCGCCCCATCCGTGGTTGACGCATCAATAAACAAGCCGACCGGCTGCACGGCGACCAATTACTGGGACTGTGCGCGAAAAACGACAGTGAGCGCCGCAGGGGTCATGGATGCCGATCAAACAAGCTGGAAAACGGTGTTGGTCGGCAGCATGGGGCTTGGCGGCGCTACCCGGCTCAGCGGCGGAAATTGCAATATCACCGATCCTACGCAGACGGCTGCCGCCAGCACGGATTGTGTCAAGTCTCCGATGACCGACAATGGCTTGTCGTCGTATTTTGCGCTCGATGTCACTGATCCGGGCACGCCAAAATATTTGTGGGAGTTCTCCGATAACAGCATTGCCCTGGCTGCTGATAAAGGGCTCGGATTTACCACGTCGGGACCTTCAATTTTGCGAATCAATTCTGTCGGTTCCCCCGCATCAAAGCCGGACAGAACCAAAAACGGCCGCTGGTTTGCGGTGTTTGCATCCGGTCCGACCGGGATGATTGATACGAGCTATGAATTTACCGGTCGTTCCGATCAAAACCTGAAGCTGTATATCGTCGATCTTAACAGCACCCTGCCGTTTGTAAAAGGGACAAATTACTGGGTGAAAGATACGGGTATTCCGTTTGCGTTTGCCAACTCGATAGTTGGCGCGTCACTTGACCTTGACCGATGGAATTCTCTAAAAGACAGCAATTACAGCGATGACGTGCTCTATGTTACCTACACCAAAGCATCTTTGACCAATTATACCGGGACTCTTAACCATGGCTCTTACCCGGCGTCGGCCAGTATGAATTACTCTTCCGGGACCGATTCTACCGCTTTGGGGACCGCAACATCGCCGACGACAACCGACCCGCTTACAAATACGACCGCCTGGAATAAAGGTGGTGTTCTCAGGTTGGTAACCAACCACAATCCTGATCCGTCAACCTGGTTTACCAGTATATTGATCGATAATATCGGCCCGGTAACAACCGGCGTCGGAAAATTGCAGGATCGCGCCAATAACAAGTTGTGGGTGTTTTTTGGCGAAGGGCGATATTTTTATCCTCAAGACGATATTAACCATACCCGGCGTTTTTATGGTGTTGCCGATCCGTGTTACAAACAGTACACGGACAGTTCCATCAGTGCAAATCTTCTCTATACCGGTGATGATTATACGCAATATGCCATGGGTATCGGTCCGGGAACCACGTATCCAACCGCAAATACGTCGTGTCCGGCAGTTACCGGTCCCGCGGTTACGGACTCGTACAGTGCGGATGTATCGGGGATCGATTTACAGCGGGTTGACACCCCGGCCACGACATTGACTGACGGTAAAAAAGGGTGGTACATCAACATGGCGACCGCTTCAGGAGCATCCGGAGCGGAACGTGTCGTGAGCGACGTTTCGGCGTCGTTAAACGGATTGGTCTTTTTTACCACCTACATTCCCACCATAGACCCCTGCACGCCGGGCGGCAGCACATCCATGTGGGCGGTTAAATATGATACCGGGGGGACGCCACCTTCAGGCAGTCTCATTGGGAAGGCGCCACTGCAGACCTCCAGCGGCGGGATCAGCATCATTGATTTGGCCACTTCGTTTACTCAAAACAGTAGCCGCAAACTGAGTGGCGCTCTTTCTCCCGTCGGAATGACCCCGAAAGGAAAGTTCCCGCAACTGCTACAGCCAAAAGCTACGAAGCAGATTCTGAATATTCAGGAACGGTGATCTTTGTGCCGTGTGGAGTCTGATATGGCCGCGTACCGCTACAGACAGGTGTCAAACTGCGCCGGATTTTCTCTGGTTGAGCTGATTATCGTCGTCGGTATAATCGGAATCATTTCAGGTATTGCTACCTTCGGCTTCAATAACTGGAAAAACAAGTCCACGGTAGAGAGTCTTATCCGGCAAATGGCTTCCGATCTCAATGAAGTACGTGTCCGGGCGCTCACCAAGAAAATGCGCCACAGCATTACGCTGAATGCGAACAGTTATGTGTTTAAATATTACAGTTCCGAAGCCTATTCATCTGCTACGGAACTTACGGCCAATGGTGTCATTATCCCCGGTGGCACTCACGTGGTCTCGTATCCGTTGCAGAAAACTCCGGGTACTAATTATAACGGTGAAGTGTGCGAAATTGACGAACGTGGTTTGTTTGTGACTACCACGGACTGCACGATATTTACGAGCGGAATGGCCACTCCGCGGGCCACTGTTTTTCTTGGCAACGGTGGTGCGAATTATGGCTCATTCAATTGTCTGGCACTCTATATGGTGCGGGTGAATGTCGGAAAACAGAGTACTTCGGGAGCAACATGCGATGATCAATAATTCGAGCGGCTTTACACTGGTAGAGTTTGTTGTTGCCACGTTTATTTTAATGATCGGAATGCTCGGCATGTTGCAGGGTATTAATCTGGCAATGGAGAAGAGTGTTGCGACCTCCCTTCGCAACGAGGCTGTTGCCCTGGTTGACGAACGGATGATGACAAAACGTTCCAAAGCGTTTGTCAATATATCCACGTCCGGAGCAAGTGCGCCTACCGTTAGTGTCAGCAGATACTTTCGGGGTCTCTTCAAGAATTATTCCGTCCAGGAAATTGTCAACCTGACGACGCCGAACTCGAAGGAAATCATTCTCAATGTTTCATGGAAATACAAAAACAAGAGAAGTACCCACTCGGTTTCGTCAATAGTATCATCCACTCCCCAGTAGAGGTGCCGTGTGAAACGCATTCAGAGAAACATGTTGTTAACAGAGAATGGTTTTACATTGATTGAGATTATGGTGACCCTTGGACTGTTTCTTGGTGTACTGGTTATTGCAAGCAATGCCTTCAATAAAATTGTTTCACAGGCGACCACATATTCCAAGATGGAAGAAAGCAACATTGAGGGTGTGATCGGGCTTGAAGTGATGCGGCATGACCTCGCACAGATGGGGTTTGGCCTTCCCTGGGGATTTAGCAAAAGTAATGCGGTAGAACTGGTTGACAGCACAATTCAATATTCCGAGGCAACCGATACTGCCGCTGCGGCGCTTAATGAACCAGCTAACGGTGTGCCACGGGCACTTGTGGGATATGCCGCTTTCGGCAATTTCTCATCGGCGGCGTATATCGGGGTAAAAGCGACCAGCGTCGGCAGTTCCAAAGTATCACAGCGCTGGACGTATATTCCGTTTCATAATTATAGCGCTACGCCGTATCAATCCCGCCCGGTAAGTTTTATGTCAAACAATCCACACCCGGGCGATAAAGTTATTTTTGTAAATTCTAATGTAAATGATGCAGCCAATAAAGATCATCGTCTCATAGTTTCCCCGACCGACCCCACCAATTTTTCCTACGGCTATAGTGCTACCACTATTGACAGCAGTTTTCTTCCGCTATCGGACGAGAACTCCTATACGGTATATGGCGTGGATGACAGCGGCGTTACCTTGCATATGCCCTTCAACAGGGCCGATTTCTTTATCGGTACCAGTGCATCGGGTGTTGTGCCACCCTTTTGTTCGCCACGAACCGGAGTGCTTTATAAAGCGACCGTCAGTCAGAGCAACGGAGGCTATTCATATGTGCCGCTTCTCGATTGTGTTGCGGATATGCAGATTGTATTGGGGTGGGATATCTCTGATGGTGGGATGTTGGGGGCGGTGAATGTCAACTCGTCTCTGCCGCAAAAATCCGACGGCCAGGTTATAAATGTCGCAACCGAAGGCACTAATGCCTCTATTGATATAACGGCCGCCAAGGCTTCAATCACGGGGTGGATGACTGACCCCAAGGGGATTCGTGAACATCTGAAGGTTGTCAAAGTATATATTCTCGCCCAGGAAGGTAAGGTCGATACCAAATATTCGACTCCTGCAACCACTATCACCGTTGGCGATATGAGTAACGGGTTCAAGAAAGACTATACGCTTTCTGCTGCTCAACAGCATTACCGCTGGAAGCTCTACAGAATTGTCGTTCGCCCCAGAAACCTTGTCAGTAATTCACATTGACAGGACATGAGAGGTCTGCACGTGAAAACAGTATATAACAATAATGGTTTTGCCCTGATAACGGCATTACTGTTTACGGTGCTTTCTCTCGTGATCACCATGGCGCTGCTCTATATGGTCACTGCCGGAATACGTACGTCGGCAGCGCTCAAGAGTTATCGGACTACAACGGAAGCGGCATATGGCGGAACGGATATCCTGGTAAAGGATCTTATTACCCACACGTTCGGTTTTCATGACTATTCTTCTTCAACGATGTCATTTCGCAAATATATGACCGATTCCACAACCGGTTACATGCATAATCTCAACACGGTATCCATGGCGGATTGTTTCCGTATCAAATTGACAGCTCCTAAATCCAAATGGCCGGCAGCATGTACGGCCGATACGACGCTGGATGCGACCAAGTCCTCCGATGTGTCATTTAATCTGAATTCCGCGTCGGGTACGCCATTTACCGTGTACTCAAAAATTGTTGATACGATGGATCGAAAATTTTCCGTGGTTGAGCTCTATAGTTCGGCTTCCGGTCCTGCCAAGAGGACAAAGACTATTACGATGGCCGGCAATTCCGATACAAGCGCAACCGGCCTGGAAGGCGCTTCCACTACAGAAGCCGCTGCCGTTACGGTGCCGCATTATCCGTATATGTACCGCATTGAAGTTCAGGCGCAACGCTCGCAAAATGCTAATGAAAAGGCTAAGATATCGGTGCAGTATGCATATTGACGTGTACATTACCCAAGCGACGCCAAACTCTGTTGTGTGGTAAAAATGATGACAGTATCGCCACGGTTGAAAGGACATGTTACCATGCTGGGAAAGTTGATAATCGAACCGGCTGATGTTATTGCGGAATGATTCTGTTTGTTGAAGGGAGTTTCTAATGCCACAATTGAAACCACATAATAATGAGCGTTATACCTATGCGGAGTATCTTGCGTGGGATGATGGTAAACGGTGGGAACTGATTGACGGCCATGCAACCTGTATGAGTCCCGCGCCGGGGCGGCGGCATCAGGATTTGTCCGGCGCGTTGTTTCATCTGTTGTACTCGTGGTTGTCAGGTAAACCTTGCCGGGTATACGCAGCACCCTTTGATGTCCGTTTTGTTGAAGCGCAGGATACTGCGGCTGATGACTACATAGATACCGTTGTGCAGCCGGATATCGTGGTTGTATGCGACTCAATAAAACTTGATGACAGGGGGTGCAAAGGTTCGCCAGATCTTATTATTGAAATACTTTCACCCTCGACCGCCCGGATGGATATGACGGTAAAGTTTGAGTTGTATCAGCGTTACGGTGTCAGGGAATACTGGATCGTTCATCCGAATGATCAGACTATTCTGGTTTTCAAGCTTCTGGAAAGCGGTCTGTATGGCGTCCCTGATCGTTATTGTGCTGAAGATACCATACCTGTACCCCTGCTTGGCGATCTGCGGATAGACCTTACACGGGTGTTTGTACCTGTCCAATAGTGATTGTTATACGTAATTATGTAGAATTATCTTGACTTGTGTTTTGTTTTTAGTAAATGTCTCATAAGCATACTTTTATGTTTATGGGACATTTCTATTATGAAGAAAAAAAACAATGTAAAAGTCATTCGCGAGTCGAGATTGCTGAGCAAGTCAGAGCTTGCCCGCAAGGCCGGAATTTCCGTGCTGACGGTCGGAAGGATTGAACGTGGCGAGGAGTGCCGGATGGAAACCATGCGGAAAATCATTCTGGCGTTGGGTTTTAGTCTTGAGGACAAAAACAAGGTGTTTCAGGATCAGGAATGATGGGACTGGATATGTTTCTTTTTAAGAAGAAAAAAGAAGTTATAGGCATAGATATCGGCTCAAGTTCCGTGAAGGTCGTACAGCTGAAGGAGCATAAAGGGTCGCTCCAGTTGCTGAATGTTGGTATTTTGCCTTTGCCTCCCGAAGCGATTGTCGATAACACGCTGATGGACAGTTCTGCAATTGCCACCGTAATTAAGATATTGGTTGCGAGCCTTGGCATCAAGATAAAGGATGTTGTTTGTTCAATTTCGGGAAACTCCGTTATTATCAGAAAAATCGTGCTTCCCGCGATGGCACAGGAAGAGCTGGAGGATCAGATTTCGTGGGAGGCGGAACAGTATATTCCGTTCGATATCAATGATGTGAACATGGATTTTCAGATTTTATCGCCTGACAGCTACGATCCGTCCAAAATGAATGTTCTGTTGGTTGCCAGCAAAAAAGATATTATTAACGATTATGTGGCAGTATTTAGCGAATCGGGGCTGCATCTTGCGGTTGTCGATGTCGATTCCTTTGCCGTTCAAAACGCATTTGAAGCCAATCACGATTATAATTTTGAAGATATTCTGGCATTGGTCAATATTGGCGCCAGTGTCATGAATATTAACATTGTAAAAGGCGGTATAACGCTTTTTACCCGGGATGTCCAGATGGGGGGCAATCTTTATACGGAGGAGATCCAGAAACAACTCGGGCTGAGCAGTGAGGATGCTGAAATCGGCAAGCTCCTTGCCGGTGAGTCACATAATGAAGCGCTTCGAACGGTCATCATAAAGGTAAACGAAACCATTACACAGGAAATCAGACGGTCGCTGGATTTTTATAATTCGACTGCGAGTGAAGACCGGATTTCCGGAATATTTGTGAGCGGCGGTTGTACGAAGGTCTATAAACTTATTGATACCGTTTCGGAAAAGATTGGCCTGCCGGTTGGAAAACTCGACCCTTTTGCCAAGCTGAAATATAATGAAAAAGATTTTGACCCGGCATATCTTCAAGCGCTCGGCCCGCTTATGGCAGTACCGGTCGGGCTTGCTCTCAGGAAGGTTGGGGACAAATGATTAGAATTAACCTGCTACCCGTCAAGGGGTCAAAAAAGAAGGAATCTGCGATCCAGCAGTTTGTAATTGCCGGCATAGCTGTTGTTGCGATTGCGGTGATTGTTGTATCTTTGTATGTTGTTAAACGGGTTCAGGTCGCTGCTGCCAAAGCGGATGTAGCAACTGCCAATAATAAAATAAACGAGCTTAAAACCAAGATAGGCAAGCTTGAAGAAATAAAAAATCTGAAAGAGCAGGTCAAGAAAAAGCTTGATGTTCTGACACAGTTGAGAAAAAACAAAACCGGACCGGCGCAGAGGCTGGTTAGTTTGAGCGATCTTACTCCCGAGCAGTTATGGCTCACGAATTATACCGAATCCGGTCAGGATGTGAAATTATCGGGTATTGCCTTCACTGAAGAGCTCATTGCCCAGTTTATGAAGGTACTTGAAGCATCCAGTGATTTCATGTCGGTTGAACTGGTGGTTTCCGAGCAAATTGAGGTGGCAGGGGCTAAGCTGAAGAAGTTTGATATCGTGATGAAATTGAAGTCGGCGATAACGCCTCCGGGTGCGGCTCCCGGTAAAAAATAATGCATATCATGCAGGCGGTCTGAACATGGATCCTAATGTCGAGAAAATACTTAAACTTCCGACAAAACAGAAAATTCTGATTCTGGTACTCGTTTTAATATTTGAGGCTGCAGCTTTGTTCTGGTTCCTGTATCTTCCCAAATACAGTGAATTAACTGCGATTAATGCTGAATTGACCAAGCTGCAGGGCGAAATTTCTGAAAAAACGGTGGTCGCCAATAATCTGACAAAGCTACAGGTGGAATTCTCACAGCTGAATAAAGAGCTGAACCTGGCCCTGACGGAATTGCCGAATTCCAAAGAGATTCCTTCACTGTTGACCAGTATTACCACCGTGGGTAAGAATGCGGGGCTTGATTTTCTCACGTTCCGCCCCAAAGAAGAGGCTTCCAGGGATTTTTATGCCGAGGTGCCGGTTGACATCGTTATTTCGGGGTCGTATTACAGTGTTGCCAATTTTTTTGCAGCCGTAGCGAGCCTGCCGCGAATCGTAAATATCACCAATGTTGCGTTTTCGGATGTCAGGAGTGTCAGCAACCGTATGATGATGAAAGTGTCATGTCTCGCTACCACATTCCGCTTCCTTGATAAGAGAGAGATTAAGGATGATAAAAAAGCTGCACAACCAAAAAAATAGTCATCCAGCACGTATTGTTGCCGTCATGGTGTGTCTTCTGCCGCTTGCCGGGTGTGGCAAAGAACAGCCTGCACCTCAAGCTGCGCCTTCCCGACCGCCTAAAGTCGTTTCACCGCCCCCCAAGCCGGTTCAGAAACAGGTTAGTTCGTCTGTGGCTCTTACCACTTTGCCGGTAAACCAGTTTGACTTCAGCAGTAAAAAAGACCCGTTCAAGCCGTTTGTCTTCGCGAAAGCGGAGCCAAAAAACTCGCCGGAAACAATACAAAAAATTAAACGTAATTCTCTGCCGATTCATAGTTATGAAGTGAGCCAGTTTAAGTTGATTGGTGTTATTACCGGCGGGAAAGAAAATCAGGCAATGGTAACCGACCCCGGAGGTAAGGGGTATGTGCTTAAGGTGGGAATGTTAATAGGTGCAAATGACGGCCGGGTCACCTCCATATCCACAAGTGGTGTTGATGTGCTGGAACAGTTCAAAGATGATAACGGCAGGGTCCGGAGAGAAACCATAAAGCTTACCCTTCCCAGGAAACAATAAGGAGTACCGCATGAAGTGGAAGAGACATGCATTAAGAATCGCTTTGATAACGGTATGGAGTATCGCCGGTTGTTTAGCTGTTCTGCCGGATGTCGCTGTTTGCGTCGAACAACCGGAAATAAAAAAACGTGCCGATATTGAATCCATTACCACGACGGGCGATGGTCCCGCTGCCGAATTGCATATACTGCTGACCGCTCCCGCTACCTACACCAGTTATAAAACGATATCGCCGCTACGACTTGTCATTGACCTGTCCCAGGTTACCCTGGGAAGTATCACTGCGCCGATAGTGGTTAATACGGGAAACTTCAAGACGGTTACTGCAAGTCGCTTCGATACCGATGCCGGTGTATTGACGCGGGTGGAAATTGAGCTAGCAAATGACAGTGAGGCTCTGATTACGGTTCTACCGACTAATCCTGCGGAGTTGAAAATATCCTTTCCTGCTTTGGCGGAGAGTGCCCCTTCTCCGGAAAAAAACGATCTTGCTGAGACACCGGCGCCTGTTATGGAACCGCCGCATGTTCCGGAACCGCCGCATGCGGCGCCTCCCGTGTCTGAACCCGTGCCAGTCGCTTCTGTTCCTGCCCCTGCACCCGCACCTGCCGGAGAGGTGTCATCACGGACTCTGACGGCTATTTCGGTCAACAATAATACGGTTACGCTCGCACTGGATGGCATGATAAACGATTTCAAGACGTTCAGGCTTAACAAGCCTGAACGGTACGTCGTTGATCTGATTGATGTAAAAAACGGCTTGCCAACCCGGATGCTGCCGTTGAATGCTTCCGGGATTGCGTCGGCGCGCATCGGCAGCTATCCGGATAAGACCCGCATTGTTCTCGATTCCATCAACGGCACTTTTCCGGAAGCAACTGCCGTAAAAACGGATAGGGCGGTTGTTATATCGCTTGATGTCAAGCAGGTTGATGAAAACTCCCATACAAAGCTGATCACCACCAAAGTAGCCAAGTCCGACGGCGAAATGAGTGTTCCGCCGGTAAAAGCCGCAATTCCGGTTGTGCCGCAGCCTGAACTGCGCCCGGTAATAAAACCGGCGCCGCCTCAGGAAACGCAGCTTGAAATCAAGCCGGTCGATGAAAACGAACACACCAAGCTGATTGCGACCAGGGTAGAGAAACCGGTCCGAGAAAAGAGCCTGCCACCTGTAAAAGCTGCTGACCACATTGCGCTGCAGCCTGAAGCCGTAAAACTGCCGCCCGGTACATCAGCCATCGAAATGATTGATTTTCAGGTTCTAGACGGGATTTCGAGAGTGTCGGTCAAGGTAAACGGTGTCATTAATGCCGAGCGACCGTCTAAAACCACCGGATATGTTTCCCTGACGATTAAAAATTCGATTCTGCCCAAAAAACTTCAGCGATCCCTGGAAACCGGCTCGTTTGTTTCCCCGGTATTACGTATTACCCCCTTGTCGGTCAAAACGAGAAAAGGTACGGATACTACCATTCGAATTGCGACACGTGCCGATACTCCCTACGAATTCCGTCAGGAAGGGGACATGCTTTACATCGATTTCAAATATCCTGAGGGAATAAGCGCCGATAAACTTGTTGAAGTTACCGAGCAGAAAACAAGGGTTGTGAGCCCAAAAGCAGCTCCCGTTTCCGATGAGGAGCTGACAACAGATCTTTCACGCGGTTTCGAATCCTCCGGCAGGCCGCTTGATACCTCGCGCAACTACAAGGGGCGCAAGGTCACGCTTGAGTTTGCCGACGCCGAAGTAAGAAAGATATTTCAGCTTCTTTCCGAAGTCAGCAACAAGAACTTTGTCCTTGCCGACGAAGTCTCCGGTGCTATCAGTCTTAAACTTGTGAATGTTCCATGGGATCAGGCTCTCGACATCATACTCGACACAAAAGGGCTTGAAAAGCGTGAGGATGGCAATATCATTCTTATTAAAGGTAAAGGAAAATTCAAATCTCAAGCAGAAGAAGAACTGGAAATTAAAAAGACTCAATTGAAAGGTGAAGTGTTATACACCGAATACTTTCCGATTAATTACAGCAAAACGGGGGCCATGAAATCCCAGGTTGAGGGGTTGTTGTCGGCAAATACCGGGAAAGTCAGTGAGGATGAAAGAACCAATACCCTGATTATCACTGCGATCAGGTCAGATATGGATAAGATCAAAACCTATCTGGGAAAAATGGATGTACCGGAACGGCAGGTCATGATCGAAGCCCGGATTGTCGAAGCGTCCTCCTCCTTCACCATGAATCTGGGCGTGAGTTGGGGGACCCATTATCGCGACGGTACGGCCTCGTTTTTGGGGATTAACCAGATGGACAACAGTTTCGGCGGGTTGACCTCTCCTGCGGTGACAACGGGGCAAAGCGGCAATGCCGGAACGAATATGGGAATTTCTTTTGGTCGCCTTGCCAGCAATATCCAGCTGGATATGCGATTGAACGCGGCCGCAACGGCCGGTCTGATAAAAGTGGTTTCAACTCCCAAGATTGCGACGCTTAACAACAAAACAGCGAAAATAACCCAGGGTCAATCCATACCCTATCAAAACACGACCGCTACAACAGGCGCGACGACCCAGTTCGTTCAGGCTGTCCTCTCGCTTGAAGTAAAACCTCATATTAACGCCAATGGCACCATCGGTATGGAAATCAAGGCGACAAACAACTCGGCAGGTACCGGCAGTCCACCCCCTATCGACACAAAAGAGGCCACAACCGAAATGTTGCTGAAGGATGGGGAAACGACCGTTATCGGCGGTATTTATAAAGAGGACGAGACTCTCTCTGAAGAGGGTGTGCCGTTTTTGATGGATATTCCATTCCTGGGGCGGTTGTTCAAGTCGTCCGCATCGGTAAAAACAAAATCTGAGCTGCTTATATTTATTACGCCGAGAATTTTGAATTAGGTAGTGATTACCTTACATTGTCATGCCTCATATGCTCAATACTAACGAGCCTCAGTTATGCCGTAATCCCTTGCCCGGTCTTCGATACCTGTCTTCCCGTGTTACTCGGGAAGATTTTCTCTTCTGCGTCAGTCAGGAGGCTTCATAAATGAACAGGGGAGGGCGATTCTGACGGAAACCCGGATAGAATCATTGAATCATCGGGGTATCCACATATTTATAGATGGTCGTAAGTGAAAAAATCAGGAAACAATAACTCTCTGAAGGAGTCGGTAGATGAAAAAAATAGTGTTGCTCTGTTTAATGGTAAGTATAGGGTTGTCAGGATGCGGGAATGTCTCAAAAGACGGCTCGACATCCGTTTTTCAAACCGGCACCGTTACCTATGCACCGTCGGCCAGTAATAACTTCGGCGCAACAGTAACAACTCCGCCGAACGCTTTTTATTCGAATGTTGATGCCACGGTGACGGTTTCAACAACGACATTTCAAAATATTATCAAAGCCTCGGATTTCACAATAAAAAATATTACTACTACCTACAAAAAATACCTGCCGCAAGGCGATAGTTCGTTTACCATGAAACGGTTCGCACCCGATATGCCTCTGAAAGCGGGGGGAACTGTTGCAATAGGCCTGACGTTAGCCCTGGCTGACATAAAAGACGAACTCGTAACAAATCATGGTTTTTCTCCCGGAAGTTCTTCCTGGAGTTTCTATGTAAATACCGATTTTGATGTCATTGAAGATCTTTCCGGGGATTCACGGCATTATTCAGTCCAGTTGGGAACTATTAACTTCCAGTAGGCCGGGAACTGTCAGGTTTGTAATGGTGATTATGAAGAGGAGTTACTTTATGAAATTCAGCCGCTTGATGACATGCGTACTAGGTATACTCGTAACCGGAATGATGTTGAGCTGTTCCGGTTCCGGTCAGCAAAATGCAACCGGTCAGAACAATTCGAAAACCGTTGCCAAACTGGTCGGTTCGGAACTGCCGGTTTCGACAGCGAATGACGACCAGCAGAATCCGCAGGTTATTTATCTGCCGGACCGGCAGATGTTCTTCTCTGTCTGGGAAGACTGGCGAAATCGCAATGTTACCGGTTCGGATATCTACGGTCAATTCATCAATCCCGATGGTTCGACCTGTTCCTCCGCTTTTCCGATTACGCGGGCTGCGGGTAATCAGACGGTACCGCAGGTAGCGTACCGGCAGGACGTCGCCTTCGGAACCGACAGCAAACTGGTGGTAACCTGGCAGGATACGCGCGGTTTGAGCAACGGTAATCTGGTCGTTGGGTCCGGAGATGGTGTGACAAAGGCATTTAGCGGCACATTACCTGCGAATATGAGACTGCAGAATAATATAAAGATCATTGCCGACAGTCAGGTTCTGACCGATAACGGGGCTGGGATACTTGCCGGAACGGCGGGAGCGACCGGTACGGTAGATTATGTTACGGGGGCGGTTTCAGTTACGTACACGGTTGCTCCGGCAACTGGTGTTTCTGTCCTTGCGCTTGGAAATTACGGCTATGTGTACTATGCCGGTATCGGACAGTTGAACATCCCGACAACCGCGACATGCGGGAGCTTTGCGGCGCCTTCCCCTTCCAATGGCACTCCGGTAAATTTCAACATTCCTGACGAGCATATTGCAGTACCGGCGTTTAGTGCAGTAAATAACTCTGTATTGATAGGAAACGGTGACGGAATCAAAAAGTCATTTACGCCGGCGTCTCCGCTGGTGGCTCCGGTGCTTCCCAAAGGGGCTGCAACCGGTTTCGGTTCGAATGTCCTGACAGTTTCGGTTGGCGGTGTTGTCGCACTGACGGACACCGGTAATGGAGGCTTGAGTGGCGTTGGTTCAGGAACGATCAACTACACGACAGGCGCCATTACGGTCGATTTCAACGTTGCTCCCGCGGTAAATCAACAGATAACGGCATCCTATTCCTATCAAAGCGTATCCTATTCAAGCTATACCCGCCCGAATACGACGGATTATATTCTTTCACGGCGAATGCCGAAGATCGTCTATGACCCGATTCGGGATAATTTCTGGTTAGCGTGGATTGAATCCCGCGGCAATAACAACTCATTCAATGAACTCTATTTTCCCGGTTCAAGCGGCGCAAATGCGGTCATCGCATGGGAATATGGTGATAATTCCTTTCCGGGATATGCCGTTATCAAAGGGAGCGACTTATCCTTTGATATCTCCCGGACCGGCGTTGTCGGCGCCGATGTCGTACGCAACAGCCTTACACGCACGAGCCGCTTTATTTCCGGGGCCTATACGTCAGGACTTGCAGCCACGGCTGAATATGAGTTTTTCACGAATATTACCAATGTCGCCCTTGCCGTTGATACCACATCTCCGAAAGTACTGCTTGCCTGGGATGGTTTGCGCTACAAAGGCACGCTGGATGTGAAATGCACCGATACAAACAATAACACGTTTTGTGATGCCGGCGAAGCAGTGGCATCAACGTTTACCACAACCGCCTCCGAAACAGGCCTGAGTCATATATATACGCTTTTCGACACGGAAATTTATCGAACGGTCGTTAAATCCAGGTTTCTTGAAAATGTAAATCCAGGCAATCAGGCAAAGAAACCGGCCGCCGGCTTTGATCCTGTTTTTCAGCGCTTTTTTGTCGTATGGGAAGATATGCGCGACGGGCTGACAAACAAGATCTGGGGACAGTTAATTGATTCATCCGGCAGCTTGTACAACAACAATGTTTTTGTCGGCTTTCAGAGCCTGACGACTCCCGGTACACTGGACGCAAACGTGGCGTCCTCTTCCCAGACCAGTCCGGCTGTTTCGTACGATACGGTTAATCAGCGGTACTTCGTTGCCTGGCAGGATGGTCGCAACGGCCAGGTATCCAACGAAAATCTGGATATCTATGGCCAGTATGTTGATGGTGAAGGCTCTCTGCGCGGGGCCAACTACGTCATTACCACCAATATTGCCAATCAATTGGTTCCCGCAATAGTCTATAACACATTCACCAACCAGTTTCTGGCGTTATGGAAGGATGCCCGCAACACATCCGCAACCGGATCGGATATTTACGGCCAGCTGTTTTCCCTGGGACAGCCGCAGCTTACGCTTCTGAATACTGATAATTCGCCATTGACACCTACCATCCTTGACTTCAGTTCCGTGCCGGTTGGAACATCTTCTTATAAATCGTTCAAGGTTCGAAATACAGGGGACGTTAATCTTACCGTCACTTCCGCGGCTGTCTCCGGATCGACCGCCTTTTCGGTTACCCCCACCACCGCATCAGTCTTGCCCCCCGGAGCGTCCCAGATATATACCGTCACCTATACTCCGGTTAGCGGCAGTTCCAACGCCTCTGTCCTGATCAGCTCCGATGCCACCAACGTATCCGTCAGCTTGAGCGGACTGGGGGTAACCCCTGTTCTAACGGCAAGCACCACTGCGGTTACCTTCTCTAAAACGGACGTTAATCAGACTCAGACCAGTATTGTCAAATTGACCAATAGCGGAACGATCGACATAACCATCAACAGCATTACCGGGTTGTCGTCATCAGGTATGTTTTCCAATACGCCCGGCCTGGCATTCCCGCAAACTATTACGGCAGGCAATTCGCTTGATCTCTGGATACTTTTTGCCCCCACCCAGTTAGGAGACTACAGCAGTACCTTGTCTATCCTGACAAACCTGTCCACTACCAATCAGACCATATCAATCACCGGAACCGGAGTTCAGCCGGTTCTTGCGACCGATCCTGCGGCTAATGGCGCCCCGCTGGACTTCGGCTCCACAGGTGTTGGCGCTACAATTCAGAAAACATTCAGAATTACCAACAAGGGGAATAAAAACATGACGGTCAATTCATTGACCGTCAGCACCGGGTTTAACGTGAAATCGACGGTCACCACGCCGTTGCTTTTTGCTCCCGGCGAATTTATGGATGTCCCCCTGCTGTTTTCTCCTTCTACGAATAATGCGTACGTTGGAACACTCTCCATCGTAAGCGATGGCGGCAATGGAACCATTACCCTGGCTGGTCAGGGGACCGCCGGGGTTATTACCCTGGCCCCTTCTCAGATAGACTTTGGCACGACATCCATCAATCAATCGGTAACAAAGATTGTGACGGTTTCCAATACCGGCAATGCGCCACTTTCCATCAGCGCGATCACCACACCGGATAATGCCCTGTTTTCCACGACATTTGCAGGGACTCTTCCGATCACCTTGAATAAAGGTACCTCCATTCCGGTCAGCGTGACCTTCAAGTCGAGCCAACAAGGGTATTCGACGTCCAGCTTCAATATCGTATCCGATGCCTACAACGGTACTCAGACGATAACTCTGCAGGCGTCCACATCATCGCTTGCCATCACGACAACATCTCCTCTGCCGGCTGCCACGTCCGGCACGATTTATAAAACGACACTCGGAGCTACCGGTGGGACACAGCCGTATACCTGGTCCCTGGTAACCCCTAACGGCGGAGCTCTCCCCACCGGTCTTTCTCTTGACCCCAGTACCGGGAGAATCACCGGAACGCCAACAGGCGAAGGGACGTATGTTTTTGTGGTTCAGGTCGTCGATGTGACCGGGCTTTCATCACAGCAGACCTTGAGCATTGATGTACCCGGCACCGGCGGTTCTTCACTCGTGACGTTTGAGGACTCAAATTCCAATCCGCTGTCAAGTTCCCCGTATTCATTCGGGAATCAATTGAAGGGATATTCCGTAACAAAAAAATTCAAGATATTAAACAGCAGCTTGTCAACGATAACCTTTAACGGAGCCTCGGTATACAAACCGTCGACCACCGCGGTTGAATCTTCGTACACTACCACCTTTCCGACTATCGCAACCCCGGTAGCGGCAAAAGGGACCCTGGATTTTACTATTATTTTTACTCCCGGAACTGTTGCCACAGTCCCCGCACAGTTGATACTTACCGACACAAATGGCGGCAAATATACCCTGAATCTAACCGGAACCGGCAGCCCTATCAATGTTACCGTTGATACAAGCAACCAGGCCGGCGCCTATGTGTCCAGTTTTGCCACACTGACCGCGGCCCAGTATTCCACCGTAGGAAAACCGTCAAACCTGAATGTCAGCAAGGTTGTGGATATGGTTATAAACGGGGTAACCGCCGGCGTGACTATTCCCATTACGGTTACGGTAGATTCTATTCCGTCCAACGCCGTGTTTTACAAACTGACGAATAACGTTTGGACCAAATTTACTCCCGATTCCGTCGATCTGGTCAATAAAACCATAACGTACCGGGTGAAAGACAGCACCGCTGTCGGAGATGCCGCGTCCGCCATGGATAGCGACCCAACGCCGGGCGTCATCCACGATCCGGTTGTGGTCGCAACGCTGAGCAGTTCAACAACCGATACGGTAACCCCACCACCATCATCCAGCGGTGGGGGAGGGGGCGGTGGCGGTTGCTTTATCGCCACGGCAGCGTATGGCAGTTACCTTGATCCTCACGTAATGGTGCTGCGCCATTTCCGTGATGACATTTTGCTGAAATCGGAACCCGGAACGGCGTTTGTCAGGTTCTACTATAAACAGAGTCCGCCGATAGCCGACTTCATAGCCAAACATCCGGTACTGAAGCTTCTCACCCGCTTTGCGTTAACACCGCTGATTTTTGCAGTGAAATATCCGCTGGCGTTGTTTGGGATTATACTGGCTGTCATAGGTAGCAGATTGTACCGGTCACGCCGGTTGCAGGCGAAAGAGTTGCTGATGGCTCAGCAGTCCTGAAATTGATGGTTGCCGGTTAAGACATTATTCGACCAGAAGTGCAGTTGGAGGAAAAAGATATGAATAGATCTATAGTTCGGTATGCCCTGGCGCTTGTGGTGATTTTTTGCACGTTTATATCGGTAAATGCGCAGGCTGATCCGCTGGATAACTGGAATTGGAAAAATCCGTTGCCGCAGGGAAATACTCTACGGAGCGTCATTCAGATCGCCGGAACGTATGTTGCCGTTGGCGATTACGGCACTATTATGACTTCGACTGACGGCTCGACCTGGAACAAATGGTCGTTTCTGAATGGCGCATCACCTTCTACCACGGCCAACCTTCGAGCTATAGCATATGATTCGGCTCATGCACAGTATGTTGCTGTTGGCGATAATGCTACCATCATCTCATCGGCTGACGGGCAGAGTTGGAAACAGGTAACGACAACCGCGACCACGGATTTGGTTGGTATTACCTATAACAGTGGCAGTGGACATTTGATTGCTCTTGGGTATGACGGGACAATTATCAGGCTTACCTGGGATGCCGTTGCCGCATCGAAATACGATGCAGATGCAACTCTTCCACAGGTTGACTCTCTATCCTCGGACGGTCAAAAAAATTTCAATGCGATTTCGTATGGCAATATTGGCGGAACCGATTATATCATCGCGGCCGGTTATCACGGAGCTGTTTTCTGGTCGGTAAATGACGGAGGGGCATGGAGTGGGGTGAATGTAGCAACCCAGATTCCGACGTTGAATACAATCAAATCTATCTGTTTTGATGGTGCCAGGTTTGTGCTCCTGGCGGAAGATGGTGCCATATTTACGACGCTGAATGGAGCAACACTCATTCAAAAAACTGCTCCTGGCAGCGGCGTTTTCAATACAATCAGTTATTCTGCTGCGGATAGCA
>CAIYZD010000633.1 GCA_903930585.1 uncultured Geobacteraceae bacterium
GCCAAGAAGATGAAGGTATATGTGACGGTTAAACAATTGAAAGCCGTTGAAGCAAGTTCAGGAGCAGAAGTAAAGTCGGGGAATCAGATAAAGGCCGAAAGCCTGAAGATACACTCCTCCAGCGGTTCCGATGTGACGATGGAAATAGCCTGCAGCCAGGTTACTCTGGATTCGAGCAGCGGAAGCGATATGGCCATTTCAGGTACGACACAATCACTAAAAGCTGAAAGTTCAAGCGGTTCGGATCTGAAAGCCTCAAAACTGAAAGCAGAAAAAGCAGATGTCTCAGCCTCAAGCGGTTCGGATCTTGAAGTATACGTATCCAAGGAATTGAAGGCACATTCCAGCAGTGGTTCAGATATAACTGTTTACGGAAATCCTGCCATCCGCGACACAAACAGCTCCAGCGGCGGCGATGTAAGCTTCCGTTGAGAAGGAGAGGATAAAAGACTGAGGGATTGTGGACTAGGAGACTTGGGGACTGTGAGAAGAGTCAGGGTAAAACAGGTCATTATTGTCCCAAGAGTCCTAAGTGTCCAAAGAGTTTGACTTTGAGATTGTAACAATTAAATCTTTTACTCCGGCAGGGGTTGCCCAATAATAACCCCTAGTGCAACAGCTGGCAAGCGAATGTGTGGAGATCCACCGTTCGCTCGCAGTGGCAATGACGGGATTGGACGGATAGCACAAACCCCAATTACAAAACATATCCATTTTCTCATTGTCAAATTGTCAAATTGTCGAATCGTCGAATTTTGCACCGTGTTTTTTGTAACGAATTTACTATGACTGCGTCTTATTGTTGAATGAACCAAATTTATCACCCTTAATTTCTTAGCCATGAATAAAAAAATCCTAAACAGCCTGGCAGTTCTTGTGTTGGTGGCAATTATGCTTTCTGTTGTTTCCTGTATTCCCCATATCCGCGGAAATGGAAACGTGGTCAAGGAAGAACGAACCGTTTCCAATTTTGAAGCCATTGAAGTTAGCCATGGCATTGAAGTACTTGTCAATCAGGATACCTTCGAAAAAGTTGTCGTCGAAACAGACTCGAATATTCAGAAAATTCTCAAGACCGAAGTCTCAGGCGGAACACTTAAAATATTCATGGAAGAAGGAGTGCTCCATGCCCGTTCGCTAAGGGTTTATGTCACAGTGAAACAACTGAAATCAGTAGATACAGGCTCCGGTGCTCATGTTAAGTCGGAAAGTAAAATTAATGCCGCAGACTTAAAAATGAGTTCTTCCAGCGGATCCGGCATTAAGATGGAAGTTGCCTGCGACAAGCTTACTGCAGAATCAAGCAGTGGAAGCCATCTGAAAGTTGAAGGCATTGCCAAATCCATTAATGCCGACAGCTCTAGCGGTGCAAGCCTTGATGCCTCCGGGCTGGTTGCAGAAAAAGGGCAACTTTCCAGTTCAAGCGGCTCGCATCTGGAAGCACAAATCACCAAAGAAATAAAAGCAGAAGCCAGCAGTGGTGCAGGTATAACTGTCACAGGAAATCCGACCACAAGGGACACGGACAGCACAAGCGGCGGTTCCATTCGTTTCAGATAACAAATCAAATTGACAGTCGACAATTGTCAATATGGTAGGTCATGAAAGATACTGCTCAACCATTATCAGGTACTCATCAATATTCACTATATTCTCAGGGTTAAGTTGCCAGTCAGCTTAACCCTTCATCTTTTCAACCAACTAATCATCACATCAGCAAATCATCTGCAACATTCCGGAATATCACTCGTCTCTTCACTATATAAACTTAAAAACAGAATCATGACTAGAAGAATTTGGGGTTGTCCGACAGCCATTTTGTTTGCTTTCTTTTCCATTTTAGCTGTCCCATGTATGGCACAAATTGAAGGAAACGGGAAGGTGGTAAAGGAAGAACGCAAGGTCTCCGACTTTAAGGGAGTAGCCGTGAATAACGGGATTAACCTTCTGCTCAGCCAGGGTACAACTGAAAAAGTGGTGGTAGAAACCGACGAAAACGTTTTGCCTTATATCAGAACGGATGTCAGTGACGGAGTGCTGAGAATCGGTGTGAAAGGCAATATCAACAGCACCAAATGCATGAATGTGTATGTCACTGTTAAAGAATTGAATTCTCTGGAAGCGGGATCGGGCTCGAGAATCAAGACTGAGAATAAAATTCAAGCCGGCAATCTCAAGGTTTCAGCCTCCAGTGGAACAAACATGGTTGCAGAGTTTGATTGCAGTAACCTGGATGTCAGCGCAAGCAGCGGAAGTTCTGTCGTCATTTCCGGTTCAGCAAAATCGATCGCCGCGGATAGTTCAAGCGGGTCAGCGGTAGTGGCTCCCGACATGAAAGCAGAAAAAGGGGACATATCTGCCTCAAGCGGATCAGCTGTAGTAGTACAGGTGACCAAGGAACTCAAGGCCAATGCGAGCAGTGGCGGGCATATCACGGTTACGGGTAATCCTTCTGTCAGGGATACAGACAGTTCGAGTGGAGGTTCAGTACATTTTAAGTAGAAAAACAAAATATTTAACCACAAAGGACACAA
>CAIYZD010000634.1 GCA_903930585.1 uncultured Geobacteraceae bacterium
CCGTTACTATTCCTCAACTTCAAACAGCCGGTCAAACACCTCACGGATTTTCCCCGTAATATCCTCATAATCGCAGATCAACGCGGCGCCGGGATTATTCAGTGTCGCATCATACCCGATACGACGCGCCAGTTTGTTCAGGTAGACTCTCGATCCAGAGAGATCGTTGACCGAGTAGTCGTGTATAATACGGAGACGATTTTCAAGTTTACGCAGAAATTTGTAACCACTCAGCAAGGTTTGGGCGCTGCCGTCTGGCAACAGCCCCAGCGTGCTGATCTCCTTGAGCGCCACGACCGTACTAGGCGTACGCAACTCAGAGGAGCGGTATCCCTCGCGCAATTGCAGATATTGAACGGCAAATTCCACGTCCACCATCCCCCCCCGACCGGTTTTGATATTGTAACTACCGTCCTTCTCACGGGCCAATTCATTCTCCATCCGCATCCGTAAACGGTGAATTTCCTGACGTCCTTCTTCGTCTATCGTTGTGCCGTAGATCGTCTCACGGATAATATCGTGCAACTGGCCGGCCAATCGCTCATCGCCAAATACCACGCGAGCCTTGGTGAGAGCCTGCCGCTCCCAGATCTGCGCTTCCTTGCGATGGTAGTCGAGAAAGGACTCCAGCGAAGTCACGAGCGGGCCGGCATTCCCGGATGGCCGCAGACGGGTGTCTATCTTGTATACATATCCCTCGCGAGTCTGCGTGGTCAGGATCAATATGATCTTCTGCGCCAGTTTGGCAAAATATTCGTGGTTGGAAACCTGCTTTTCGCCGTCCGTATACCCCTGATGATCATAGACAAAAATAATATCCAGATCCGAGTGGTAATTGAGCTCTCCCCCTCCCAGCTTTCCCATGGCGATGATCGCCATATATGCGACGGTACTGTTCCCCATAGAGTGATACGTCGGCCGACCGAACCGGTGCAGTTCGGCAACAGCCAGCCGGAACGCCGCCGCCAGACAGACTTCACCCAGCAAACTGAGTTGCGAAGTAATCTCTCCCTGCTGCAAGTGGCCATGAATGTCATTCAGGCCGATACGGAGAAATTCTTCGTTACGGTAGCGTCGCAGAATGTTCAGATGATCTTCAAAATTATCACCCTGATCAAGCAGGACTTCCAACTCTTCCGCCATTGCTTCTTTTGTTTTGATAACGGAGGCACCATTACGGGCACACAGGCTGTCGAGCAGTTCCGGATGGTTGATCAGAATTTTGGAAAGAAATTCCGACATGCCGAACAGTGACACCAGCAATTTGATTGTGGCGCGATTTTCGGCCAACAGAGCGTAATAGGATGGACGGGTGGCAACAACCGCCATGAAACGCTCCAGATTGGTCAAACCCAGATCGGGATCGGGTGATTCGAAAATTTCCTGGATCATCAACGGGGTGATCTTCTCAAGGGTGCGGCGGCTCCGTTCCGTCAAATTGGCTCGTACCGGCCCCCTTCGCAAAGAGATCAGATTGTCATACGCTCGCTCGATATCCTCAAAGCGGCGCTCTTCCAGCATATCCTTGACCAGATCAGAATCAGCCTTCGGATCAAGAAGAAACAGAACCTGCGGATGAACGTCGTGCTCCAGCTTTTCATCGCTCGAATGGAACAGGGTACCATAGATGAAGGAAACATTAGCACGATGCTCTTCCAATACCTGGCTGAACCGCGCACGTCCGTTGGCGCGAAGAAAGCCGCTACGACGCGCCAGGGCAATCATTTCATCCTCTTTGGACGGAAGGTTGTGAGTCTGTCGCTCCTGCACCACCTGAATCCGGTGTTCAACCGAACGGAGAAAACGGTACGCCTCCCGCAGCTTGCCATGGTCGTCAACCGCCAGTAGATTTGCCGTCAAAAGTGCGTCCAGAGCTTTGAGCGAGTTGCGTTCCCGCAGCTTCGGGTTTTTGCCGGCATACACCAATTGCAACGCCTGGATAAAAAACTCGATTTCACGAATCCCCCCCCGGCCAAGCTTGAGATTGATCTCACCTTCCCGGGAACGGGCCAGCGAGGCGTCGATTTTTTGCTTCATCTGCTTCATATCTTCGATCAGGTTGTAATCGAGATATTTGCGGTAAATAAACGGCTGCAGGGTTTTGAGCAGTTGCTCGCCCAATGCCAGCGAACCTGCTACCGGCCTGGCTTTCAACATGGCGGTCCGTTCCCACGACTGCCCCCATGATTCATAGTAGATCTCGGCCGAGCGAAGAGAAACAGCCATATCGCCCGATTTTCCCTCGGGGCGAAGACCAACGTCAACCCGAAACACGAAACCATCCTCCGTCACCTGTGACAGCGCTTTACTGATCATCTCTCCCAGTTTATTGAAAAATGCATGCAGCGAGATGATCCCTTTTCTGTGCGCGGAACCGGTTTCTACGCCGGCTGTTTCCCCTTTATCCGATTCGTAGAAATAGATTATGTCGACATCGGAAGAGAAATTCAGCTCCCATCCGCCCAGTTTCCCCATACCAATCACGGTGAATTCCGCCTCGCGGGGGGCCGCACCCTCCCGTATCGCCAACGGAACCCCGTAGTCGCGTATCAGGCAGTTCCGGCAGACCCGGCAGGCAACCTGCAACGTTGCAGAGGCAAGTTCAGAAAGTTCCCCCATAACCTCTTCGAGCGGCGCCAGACCATTCAGATCTCGTGCGGCTATGCGCACAATTTCATTCCGTTTAAAACAGCGCAGTGCCTTTTGCAGGGCGCTAAAATCGGCCGATTCATCCACCGTGGCCTGCACGGCGGTCAGCATCTCTTCGGCGGAGCGGGAAAGATCAATACCGTTCTCCAGAAACAGCCAGCGGACAATGTCGGGAGCTTTGTACATCAGGCTTACCAGAAACGGAGATGACCCGCAGAGCAGAATATACTGGGCCAGCCGCTTCTTCCGTTCGGACAGTGCGGACAAGGTATCGGGGGCGACGACCCCGACCAACCGCTCGAACGAGTTCAGTGCCTGATCGGGGGAGGGGGTCATAAGCGCGTTGATGACTATGTGATGCAACGTTTCAACGGGGAATACATGCCGGAGCAACAGGACATTATCCGCACTCCGGGTACCGAACTGAAAACCGTGAGACTCCAGAAGCTCGGCAAGTTCCTGAAGCTGACGAGGAGGATCGGAGATCGAAATGATCCTGTCGAATTTATGAAAAAACCGGTCTATATGCATCTCAACTTCCCGCAACCTTGCGCAGTCCGTTGCGGTAGTCACCCGAGACGATGCCGTTCTCGGTAATTATCGCGGTAATATATCTGGACGGCGTAACATCAAAGGCCGGATTACGTACCCGGATGCCTTCGGGTGCGATCATACTCCCCTTGATGTGGGTAACTTCGCTGAACGGCCGCTCTTCAATCGGGATCTTACTGCCGTCGGAGAGGGTCAAATCCAGAGTCGACACCGGCGCGGCAACATAAAACGGGATGTTGTTCTCTTTGGCCAGTACCGCTACGGAATAGGTACCGATTTTGTTGGCAGTATCACCATTGGCAGCGATCCGATCCGCGCCGACAACGCAACAGCTGATCTCGCCACGGTTCATAAAGAACCCGGCCATGTTGTCGGTAATCAACGTCGTCGGAATGCCATCCTTCATCAACTCCCAAGCGGTCAGACGGGCTCCCTGCAGCCAGGGGCGGGTCTCGTCGGCAAACACCTGGATCTTCTTCCCCGCTTCATGTGCGGCACGGATAACACCCAGCGCGGTACCGTACCCGGCAGTAGCAAGCCCTCCGGCATTGCAGTGGGTCAAAACCGTAGCACCTTCCGAAATCAGAGTGGCGCCCCACTTGCCGATATTCCGGCAAATGGTCAGATCCTCCTGTTCGATCCTGATCGCTTCCTTTTTAAGCGCTTCGCGGATAATATCGAGGCCCTTGCTTCGGTTTGCCTCTGCGACCCGTTTCATCCGTTCCAGTCCCCAGAAGAGGTTTACCGCCGTCGGCCGGGTACGCCCCAACACCTCACAAACATTGTCCAGCTGGCGGAAAAATGATTCATGAGTATCGGCGATGATCGCCCGCGCCCCCAGCGCAACCCCCATGGCAGCAGCCACACCGATGGCCGGCGCCCCCCGGATAATCATCCCCTTGATTGCCTCGGCAACCGACTGATAATCGGTATAGGTATTGTAGACCTCCTCACTCGGCAGGCGGGTCTGATCGATCATAACCACGGTGTCATCGAGCCATTCAATTGTGCGGAAGGACATAAGGACTCCTCTGCTCGTTAGATAGTTTCTGTCCGGAGTACGATGCCATGATTTACGCTTTTTCACAACAGCGATCATTATAAGCCCCCGGTTTCCCCTGTGCCTTTTTTCATGGACTGTGCTATGCTGCTGCACCTTATGGAAAATCAATTCACCTCCGACTGCCGCGCCCTGATGCGCCACGAAATCATCACCGCAAACGGTAACGAGATCTTCTTCATCGGTCGCACCAATGTCGACGGCATCGTCTACGAAGCCGAGACCATCGCCCGAGGCAGCAAGGTGGCCGTGCCTGCCATCATCACCCGTGCGTCGAGTGGCGACATCGTTATTCATAATCACCCCTCCGGCGATCTGACGCCGTCATCCGCCGACATGGACATCGCTTCGGTCTGCGGTAATCAGGGGATCGGTTTTACCATTATCAACAACGACTGCAGCCGTTGTTATCAGGTTGTCACCCCATTCACCGAGAGGAAGGGTGAATTGCTCTCGCTGGAAGAAATCGGTCGTGTCTTTGCGTCCGATGGCATGATGGCCCACCTGAAAGGATATGAGCAGCGTGATGAACAGGTGCGAATGGCCTGTGCGGTTGCCGAGGCGTTCAACAGGGAGCGGGTGGTACTGGTCGAGGCGGGTACCGGCACCGGCAAATCACTGGCGTACCTGATTCCGGCCATTCTCTGGGCCGTACGCAATAATGAACGGGTCGTGGTATCAACCAACACCATCAACCTGCAGGAACAGCTGATAAAAAAAGATCTTCCCTTCCTGTCTCGCAACTCCGCCGTGGAGTTCAAGGCTGCGCTGGTCAAGGGGCGCAGTAATTACGCCTGCCTGCGCAAGCTTGAACATGCCGAGGCGGAACCATCACTATTTCCCGATGAAGCCTCCGCCGAGCTGACCACTATCATCGAATGGAGCCACGTCAGTCAGGACGGTTGCCGCAGCGATCTGGCCTTCACACCGCATAGCGCCACCTGGGAGGAGATCTGCTGCGAAGCTGACCAATGCGGCCGGTCACGCTGCAAGCATTTCGGCCGCTGCTTCTTTTACCGGGCCAGGCGCGAATCTTCCGCCGCCCGGATACTGGTGGTAAACCACGCTCTGCTGCTGTCGGATATAGTTCTGCGCAAAGAGACCGGGTATGACGCCACCGCCATACTTCCCCCGTTTGCCCGCCTGATCTTCGACGAGGGGCATCATCTGGAGGATGTTGCCACCAGCCATCTGTCGCTGGCCATTACCCGCAGCGGCATCCTCAAACAGCTGCAGCGGCTTGTACCGCACAAAATGGGTCGTGCCGGACTGCTGACACTCATCTCCACCCGTATCACCCGTGATCTGCCGGAATCTCAGGAAGGGCTTTATACCGAATTGTCGGGACTGCTGGAGAGCCATCTGCTTCCCAAGGCCCATGATCTTTCCGGGATGACCGAGCAGACCATGGATTGGCTGGCGGTACGCGTGGAACAGGAGGGGAGGGGAGACGCTGGCCGGGAGCAGAAACTACGGATCATTCCCGAGGTGGAGCGTACCCCTTTCTGGCAGGAGTGCCGGCAGCGGCTGCACGCGCTGGCTGATGCCGTCAATGATTACACCTCGTCGCTCCGCACCCTGCTGCGCCGCTCGAAAGATCTGCCGGAGAAGTTGCTGGAGAAACTCGCCGACCAGCTGCTCGATACGGGAGGAATTGAGGGACGACTGCAAGCGATGGCCGATGCGCTGCTGTTCTTTACGACCGAAGCTGAAGGCTACTGCCGCTGGATTGAAACCCGGCGCAACAATCGCGGCGTCCAGGCCCGGCTCACCGCCGCACCGCTCGACATTTCGGCGCAATTGAAAGAAAGCGTCTTCGACAAGCTCAAAACTATTATCGTCACCTCTGCGACGCTGACGGTAGGCGGGCAGTTCGGCTATCTCAAAAAACGCACCGGCTTCGGCCTGCTCCCCAAAGAGCGACTCAACGAACTGCAGCTGGCATCGCCATTTGACTATGTACGCCAGGTGTTCGTCGCGGTGCCCGAAGAGATGCCGGAACCGACAGCGCCCGGCTTCCGGGAAGCGCTGGAGCATCATATTCTTAAGGCAGTTACGATCTCGCGCGGTGGTGCCTTTATCCTCTTTACTTCCTACGATCTTCTTAACCGGGTATTCCAGACGCTGTCACCCGCACTGGCACGACTCGGGTTGACCTCGCTCAAACAGGGGGAAACCGGACGCCATGCCTTGCTGACCCAGTTCCGCAGGGAGGGAAACGCCGTACTGTTCGGCACCGATTCGTTCTGGGAGGGTGTCGATGTCAAGGGGGAGGCGCTCCGACTTGTCATCATCGCCCGACTTCCGTTCCAGGTGCCGACCGAACCGGTGCAACAAGCGCGAGCCGAAAAAATCAAGGAGGATGGCGGCGACCCGTTCCGCGATTTCTCCGTACCCCAGGCGGTTATCAAATTCCGTCAGGGTTTTGGTCGTCTGATCCGAAGTCACGATGACCGCGGTGCGGTACTGATTCTTGACCGGCGCGTGCTTAACAAGAGTTACGGCAGAATTTTTCTCCGATCGCTGCCGGACACGGAAATTATCAAAGGGGATTCAGCAGAGATATTTGGCAAGATGGAGACGTTCTTCAGAGCGCCTTCATCCGTTTTTTAGCGCTGAAGTTGAAACACTGGAAATACATCAGGCAGGTCAACAGGAACGAGAATATCGTGGCAGCAAGAACCAGCGGCGCCCCGGCCGCCTTTTTGGCATCCGGCACAAGCGTAACAAAAACCACAAAGAATGCCACGCCGCAGAATTTCCAGAGATCACCGATCAGCCGTTTTTTGCGGAGCGCGGCCAACTGCGCGGTAGTTAACTGTGGCTGGCATCCTTCGATTTCCACACCGGCATCGCGCCAGGCCAGCCGGTAGACCGGATAAATCAACAGCAGCTGCACCGCGATAGCAGCCACTATGCTGCTGATAAACTGTTCCGGTTTGTGAAGGGCGGCGAACCGCCCCTGGAAAACGATGGCCAGAACGATCAACAATCCGGTTAATATACTTTGAACGATCCGGTAGATCATCATCTGCCGGTTAAGTTTTTTAAAATCGACACTGGTACTTACCATTGACTTATACTCCGTAAGGTATTTATAACTCTGTTTCAGAATCGCAAAGATAGCAGAAAGCTTTTGCATGCACAAGCATGCAAAAACAGAGTCGCTATTTCGGCACGCGCTCAACCGGCCGGCCGCGCAGATGTCATATCATAAGGCATAGAAATCATGAATATTATTCGCCGAATTTTCCATCCGATCATGGCCTTGATTGCCATCCAACTGGTCTGGATCACCGTGGTTGTGTTCTGGATCTACTGGTTTATCGGCAAACACCGTGAGTTCAGCCAACTGGCTGAAAAATACCGCCCCGAACTGCTCGGACAGGGAGCCAACTGGCCGGTCATGGTCGAAGGACTGGTCATGCTGGTGCTGATCCTGATCGGCGTATACGTGATCTTTGTCTACTGGAACCGCCAGTCGAATCTGTATCTGCAGCAACGCAACATCATCTCCCAAGTGACCCATGAATTGAAATCTCCGCTCGCTTCCATCCAGCTTCACCTTGAGACGATCCGGCTCCGCAAGCCGTCCGAAGAGCGCCTGGATTCTTTTGTCAGTACCATGCTGGCCGACACCGACCGGCTTCACTATCTGATCAACAATCTGCTGATGGCCGCCCGCCTGGAACAGCGCCGTAAACAAACTGAGCGACGCTTGACCGATCTGTCGCTCCTGGTGAGCGAACATGTCGAGCGTGAACGGAGTACCTTGCCGCAGGGGGGAAGTATTTCATTCGAAGCCCCCCCGGAGTTGAAGGCGATGGTCGATCCTGAAGAGATGAGCATGGTGGTACGCAACCTGTTTGAAAATGCGGTACTCTATTCGCCGCAAAGCCCGGAACTATCAGTCCGACTGGTCAAAACCGGGACGTGGCTGCAACTCTCGGTGCAGGATCATGGTCGGGGACTTGACTGGAAAGAACTCAAAAAGGTATTCGAACGGTTTTATCGGGCCCAGCCTCCCGGCGACAACGTTCGCGGCACCGGTCTTGGTCTCTACATCGTGGAATCCGTAATAAAAGGGTATGGCGGCACGGTCGGCGTAACCAGCGACGGACCGGGCAAAGGGTGCACGTTTACTGTAAAATTTCCTGCAGCGTGAGGTACTCCGAATGACTGGTGACAAACCACATATCATGCTGGTTGAAGATGAAATTCATCTGGCGCGCGGCATCTGTTTCAATCTGGAAGAAGAGGGACTGCGGGTCAGCCATTTTGAGACTGCCGAACGGGCCCTCGCAACACTTGAGATTGAGCACTTCGACCTGGTTATTCTGGATGTCATGCTCCCCGGTATGGATGGTTTTCAGGCATGCCACGCCATAAGGACACTCGACCCGCGTGTTCCCATCCTGATGCTGACCGCCCGCTCCGACGACGCCGACCGGGTAGAAGGATTGGAAAACGGCGCCGACGATTACCTTACCAAGCCGTTCAACCTGGTGGAATTTCTGCTGCGTGTCAAAGGGATGCTGCGACGTTCTTCATGGTATCGACCTGAGCCGGTTGAGGAGGGGTA
>CAIYZD010000635.1 GCA_903930585.1 uncultured Geobacteraceae bacterium
AAAAGCACGATTACCAAGGCCACGTTCGGAGTCGGAAAGCGCCTGCTGCAGCAATGCACGTACCGCGTCCGGTTCGAGCTGCTGCAATGTCAAAACACGACAGCGCGACAGCAGTGGTGCTATGACTTCAAAGGAAGGGTTCTCGGTAGTGGCTCCGATAATGGTAACAACACCTTTTTCGATATACGGGAGAAATGCATCCTGCTGTGATTTGTTAAAACGGTGGATTTCATCGATGAATAAAATGGTACGAATGCCTCGGGCCGAATAGCGTTCAGCTTCTCGGAATATGTCACGGATCTCCTTGATCCCCGAGAGAATTGCGGAAAAAAAGATAAAGTGTGATTTCGTTTCGGCAGCAATGATATGAGCAAGCGTGGTTTTTCCGCATCCGGGAGGCCCCCAGAGTATCAGGGACGCAAGAGAATCCGTTTCAATCATACGCCGCAAAATGCGCCCTTCACCGATGAGATGCTCCTGTCCGTAAAATTCGTCAACGGATCTCGGACGCATACGCTCGGCAAGCGGCGCGTGGGGAGAAACAGCAGCTATCGTGTCTGTTCCTGAACTTTGATCCCAGAGATCGGGGGTATTCATGGCCGGCAGTAATCCTAGTGCAAATCTCGCCGACTGTGACGGCTGATTGTTTCCGGTTTGATGTTCCAGATATCACGGGCATATTCGGCGATGGTGCGATCGCTGGAAAACTTCCCCATTGAAGCGGTGTTAAGGATTGAGGTACGCGCCCATTCATGCGGTTGCTGGTACAGTCTGTCGACTTCATCCTGACACGTGACATAGGATGCGTAATCCGCCAGCAGCAGGTAATTATCGAGCCCCAGCAGGGTATCAACAACCGGCCTGAAGAGCGTCCGGTCACCTGCCGAAAAGCTGCCGTCACCAATCATATCGATGGCCAGTTTCAATTCGGGATTATGGTGGTAATAATCCTGCGGTCTATAGCCGGCTCTTTTCAGGCCGGTGACCTGTTCGGCGGTCAGACCGAAAATAAAGATATTATCGCGACCAACCTCTTCCATGATCTCGATATTGGCCCCGTCCAGAGTACCGACCGTCAGTGCCCCGTTCAGCGAATATTTCATGTTTCCGGTACCGGACGCCTCGGTACCGGCCATGGAGATCTGCTCGGAAAGATCAGATGCGGGAAAAATCATTTCGGCCAGAGAGACGTTGTAATTGCCGAGAAATACGACCTTCAGCAGATTATTGACCTCCGGATCAGCATTAACCACGCTTCCGACAGAATTGATCAACGTGATGATCAATTTGGCCATGTAATAGGATGGAGCAGCCTTACCGCCAAAGAAGACGGTACGCGGAGCATAATTCCCTCCGGGGTTGGACTTGATACGATTATAGCGGGTGATAACGTGCAACACATTCAACAACTGGCGTTTGTACTCGTGAATACGCTTTGTCTGACAATCGAACATTGAGTCGGGCGAGACCTCAATGCCATTGTGCAACCGGACATAGTCGGCAAGCCGCTGTTTGTTGGCCCGTTTGACCTCAATCCACTGCTGCCTGAACTCGGCATCTTCCGCAAGAGGGATCAGCCTCTTCAGTTCATTAAGGTTGGTGACCCAGCGATCTCCGATGCTCGACGAGATCAGGTCGGCCAGCCACCGATTACAGTATTTCAGCCAGCGCCGTTGGGTAATGCCGTTGGTCTTGTTGTTGAAGCGCTCCGGCCAGAGCTGATAAAAATCGCAGAACAGATCTTTAATAAGAATTTCGCTATGCAACGCCGAAACGCCATTGATCGAGTGGCTGCCGACAATTGCCAGGTGTGCCATCCGCACACAGCGTTCCCCATCCTCGCCGATAATCGACATCCGACGCAACCGGTCGTTGTCCCCCGGAAACCGGGCAATAACCTGCTGGATAAAAAGTTCGTTGATACGGTAAATAATCTGCAGATGGCGCGGCAAGATTCTCTCCATCGCCTCCACCGGCCATTTTTCAAGCGCTTCCGGAAGAATCGTATGGTTGGTATACGCAAAAGTTGCCAGGGAAATATTCCAGGCTTCTTCCCACCCAAGGCGCTTGTCGTCGAGCAGAATCCGCATAAGTTCCGGAATCGCCAGCGTGGGGTGGGTATCGTTCAGCTGGATTGCCACTTTCTCCGGCAACAGAGCAAAGTTTTGATGTTTTTTCGCAAAACGATAGAAAATGTCCTGTACCGTGGCTGAAGAGAGAAAATACTCCTGACGCAGACGCAGTTCTTTCCCCTCAGCCATATGGTCGGCCGGATAGAGTACTTTGGAAATATTTTCCGTACGCATTTTGGATTCGACGGCGCCGATGTAGTTCCCCTGATTAAACGAACCGAGTTCGAAATCACGGGTAGATTTGGCACTCCAGAGCCGCATGGTGTTAACGGTTTGATTACCGAAGCCCGGAATCGGGAAATCGTACGCCAGCGCCATGACATCGGTAGTATCGATCCATGAGTAGCGGGTTTCGCCATGCTCATCCCGATAACTGTCAACCCGGCCGTGGAATTTGATCTGGTGCAGATGTTCCTGTCGGTCAAATTCCCACGGATTGCCGTAGCGCAACCAGTTATCGGGGAATTCATGCTGAGCGCCATCGACAATTTTCTGGTAGAACATGCCGTACTCATAACGGATACCATACCCGTAGGCTGGCAGGCTCATCGTAGCCATGGAATCGAGGAAGCAGGCTGCCAGACGGCCAAGACCACCATTGCCGAGTCCGGCATCCCACTCCTGTTCCTGCAACTCTTCAACATCGATCCCCATCTGCTTGAGAGCGGTCTGCCAATCCTCCATGACCCCCAGATTTATCAAGCTGTTCCCAAGGGTACGCCCCATCAGGAATTCCATCGAAATGTAGTACACCCGTTTGGCGTCGTTGATATAATAGGACTGCTGGGTATCAAGCCAGCGATCTACCAGTACATCACGCACGGCATACGCCAGAGCCAGATAAAGATCGGCCTTGGTAGCAGTAAACTTATCCTTGACCAGAGTATATTGCAGATGCCGGAGAAAAGAGCGCTGGAGATCTGCCACAGCCAGTTTTTCTTTGTGAACGGGAGTCGCAGGAACTGTAGTCATGGGATATCCTTCTGGGAAAAGGTTTGTGGAACGAACTATATAGATTACTGAAACGTAATGCAAGGATGAGCATTCCATTTTAATATAATATCTGTTATGGTAATTGTATGGGTGAAAAATTAATTTGCAACAATAAAAAAGCTTATCACGATTACTTTATCGAAGAAAAGCTGGAAGCCGGTCTTGTGCTGCAGGGGACCGAGGTAAAATCATTGCGGGCGGGCAAGGCGAATCTGAATGATTCATTTATGCTGGTGCGCGATGGCGAGGCGTACCTGCATAACCTGAATATTTCCCCGTACGAGTTCGGCAACCGCCAGAATCACCAACCGGATCGGAACCGCAAGCTACTGTTGCATCGACGTGAAATTGATCGTCTGTATGGCAAAATTCGCGAGAAGGGTCTCTCGGTTATTCCGCTCCGTCTTTATTTCAAGGATGGTCTGGTCAAAGTCGAGATAGGACTTGCTAAAGGGAAGAAATTGTACGACAAGCGTGAGGATATGAAATCCAGGGACAGCCAGCGTGAGATGTCACAGGCGCTGAAAGCCAGAAACAGGGATTGACATTTTCACAGCGTAAACTGATGCCTGTTTAAAGAAAGATGTAATGGGAATAAGAGTGAAATTTTTTGACGGTCTAGACCGTGACCTCAAAGAAATGCTGCTCGCTAACCTTCGAGTGCAGTGGTCACATTCATCAACCGCGATTGAAGGGAATACGCTCACTCTCGGGGAAACTTTTATGGTTCTCTCTGAGGGTTTGACTATCTCCGGTAAACCGCTGAAAGACCATCTGGAGGTTGTAGGACACGCAAAAGCGGTAGATCTGGTATATCATCTGCTCGACACAGAACCAATTACTAAAGATCATCTGTTCAAATTACACACAGCTGTTCAGACAGAAACGGTATTCGATGTTTACAAACCGGTTGGTGAATGGAAGAATGACCTGAATAGCACTGCGTTCACATTCAACGAAAAAATCAGATACCATGTTTATCCGAATCAATCCCAAATTCCGAAGCTGATGGAATCGTGGCTGGAACGCTTCAATCAACTCTTCTCCAGTGTGGTCACTGAAGACACCGCAGTCGAGGTATACTCGGAGCTGCATACCTCTTTTGTAAATATACATCCGTTCGCCGACGGAAACGGGCGTATGGCCAGATTACTCGCGAACATTCCATTACTTCGGGCGGGGCAACCTCCCCTGATAATCCCGGCGGGGAAACGCGTAGAATATCTGACGCTGTGCGCGGAATACTCATTTGAAACCCCGCTGCCGACTTCGGAACATCTGATTGCATCTCCTGAAAAGCTTGTACAGCTTACAGAGTTTTTCAGGTCTGCATGGCTGGGAACGCTACAGATTATCGAAGAAATCCGTGAACATCAGGAATCCCGGAAGCTTGAAGTTCCTCAACAAGCGATGGAATAAATGAACGCATTGAACCGGTATTTAAACGCAGTCAACTCTTTTATCAGCAAAATTTACAAAATTTGCATTGCAGATTTTCCTCACAACGTCTAGACTCAGCAGGTTGGTAGTCACACGGTGGGTATGCGCTCATTTCGTTATGGGGGCGTAAAGGTTTCGACAGGGGATTAAAGGAATTGGGAGCGAGCCGAGGGACGCAGATGGCCCGCGTTAAAAAATCTGCGAATTATTAATTGCCAACTTAACAAATGCAACAGCAGACAACTACGCTTTTGAGGCTCGCCTCGCTGCTTAGTGTCAACAATCCCTAGAGAAAATCCTAGGTGGTGTAAAGAGTAGATAGTTCTGGTAACTCTCCGCACATCAAAAGAAGCAAACGAGAGTGATCCTGGTTGTAGGTGTCAGTCAAACCTTCTGAGGCTCCGGAGATTTCGTTCTATTTCGACCTGAGCGTAAGATGAGAAAATGAACTACGCTCGTAGTGTCTGGTTTTGTAGGTCTTTTGGACGTGGGTTCGACTCCCACCGCCTCCACCATATAGCAGTCCGGCACCATCCGGATAAGTTCAGAAGCCCTTGAGAAATCAGGGGCTTTTTCTTTTGTGTTGACCTATATAGTCCTATTTGATACGCTGAAATCTGGTTTAATCGGGGGTATATCCGGGGGTACGTCCTAAACATTGGGGGTATATTGGGGTATATAGCGGGGGTATATTTCAAAAGAAGTGGGGGTACAACATGGCGCTGACTGACATTCAGGTAAAGACGGCAAAGCCACAGGCGAAAGATTACAAGCTGACAGACGGTGAAGGGCTGTTCCTTCTTGTTGCTGCAAGCGGCGGCAAACGCTGGAGGTTCAAGTATCGTTTTGGCGGCAAGGAAAAGTTGCTTGCCCTCGGCACCTACCCTGATGTGTCGTTACTGGAAGCGAGGAACAACCGCCATGAGGCACGCAAACAAGTTGCCAATGGTATTGACCCCGGTGCTGAACGCAAGTCCCTTAAAGAGATACAGACCAAACAAGATGCAGTAATTGAAAACAGCTTTGAAGTAGTAGCCCGTGAATGGCATACCGCCTTTTCTGTCCAAGATCCAAAAAAACCGAATAAGGAAGTATGGACGGAAGGCCACGCAGCTACGATCATGAGTAGACTTGAGCGCGATGTTTTCCCATGGATGGGGTCAAAGCCTGTCAGCGAGGTCAAGCCGGTTGATATCCTGGCGGTACTCCGGAGAGTAGAAGGCCGTGGAGCTCTTGAGTCTGCACACAGGATCAGAACGATATGTGGTCAAGTGCTACGGTACGCCGTGGCAACCGGACGCGCTGAACGGGACGCAGCGGCAGATTTACGGGGAGCGTTACCGCCTACCAGGGAAAGACATCATGCAGCACTTACAGACCCTAAAGAAGTTGCTGAACTTTTACGAGCAATAGACGGGTTTAAAGGGACATTCCACGTTAAGTGTGCTTTGAAACTCTCACCGATGCTATTTGTCAGGCCGGGAGAGTTGCGACAGATGGAATGGTCGGAGCTTGACCTTGAAAACGAACAATGGAACATTCCCGCCGAAAAGATGAAGATGAAGCAACCGCACATTGTCCCCCTCTCATCTCAAGCTCTAGCGATCCTAAAAGAGTTGCAGCCATTAACCGGTGTAGGGAGATATATTTTCCCCTGCCACCGTTCACCAATGCGACCAATGACCAACAACGCAATCACCGCAGCTCTCCGCCGCATGGGGTACACTTCCGATGAAATGACCGGACACGGTTTCAGAGCTATGGCGCGAACGATCCTTGACGAAGTACTGCAAGTCCGGCCTGACTTCATAGAACACCAGCTTGCACACGCCGTCAAAGATCCAAACGGGAGGGCATACAACCGGACGGCACACCTTGCAGAACGCCGGAAGATGATGCAGTTATGGGCTGATTATCT
>CAIYZD010000636.1 GCA_903930585.1 uncultured Geobacteraceae bacterium
GTATTTGCTATGATCGTCATGGGCGTATTGCTGATTCTATTTTCCCATTTAATGATAATTATCACGCCGTTTGCTGCAGTTTTTATTTATTTAAGCCGCTGGTTGTCATCAAAATTTAGATAGTGTGGGCCAATAACACTGCACAAACTACAAACAAAGAGGTAGCCAAATGACTTTGAAAATATCCTCACATACGGACCACGACAAATGCGACATTATTTGTAAGTTCTTTCACCAGAAGTGCCAGGGAAATTGTGCTCTACAACAAAGTGACAAGTTTTACTTGGCTAAGCAAGATTGCGTTATGTGCAGTTTGGCAACAGCGGCTATAGATACTGGTAGCTATGGAGAAGCGGTGAAATACTATAAGGACCTTATAGTTGTGGCTGAAAAACTTTTCGGCCAAACTCATCTTTTTATTGCCGGAATTCTGGATGAACTGGGCAGTCTTAATAAGCTTATTGGCGAATATGAAGAAGCGGAAAAAAACTATATCCGTTTACTTTCAATCGTGGAGTCGCATTTTGGAAAAAGTCACGAATATACGGCAGCGGTAAACAACGATCTTGGGATAGTGTATGAGGCTACTGGACGTCATGACGAGGCCGAGAAGCTGTTATTGAGGGCTTTGGCCATCTGGAAACAGACCCTTGAATCCGACGATCCGGACATTGCAGGCTGCCTGAATAATCTTGCTATGGTGTATATGGCAACAGGCAGATATCACGAGTCAGAGGATTATTATCGACAAGTACTGGCTATTAACGAGCGGAAGTATGGTCTGGATAATACTGAAACGGCAGATGTACTTAACAACTTGGCAATTTTGTTTTATGCAACTGAACGCTACGTCGAATCTGAGCACTTCTGTCTGCGGGCGCTTAAAATCAGGGAAGTTGCGCTCGGGCCGGATCATTTTGACTGCGTTGAAAGCATCCACTCGCTCGGCACGATATGTAAGTCTACCGGTCGTCATATCGAAGCAGAAGAATATTTTCTGAGGTCATTGTCGGCCTGGTATAAGGCGTTTGGTGAGCAGCATCCGAATGTAGCCAAGTCTTTAAACCTATTAGGCGACCTCAATAAGGAGAGAGGTTGTTACGCTAAAGCTGAGGGCTATTATAAGCGGGCGCTTAAAATCCGTGAGAAAATATTCGGTCGGGAACACGTGAATACTGCCGATAGCTTGATGGACCTGGCAAACGTATATATGGCTACTAAGCACTATAGTAAGGCAGGAAGGTATCATATACGTGTTCTTAACATAAAGGCGGCAGTACTTGGCGAGCGTCATCCGAAAATTTCCGAGTGTCTGAATAATCTGGGCTGTGCTTACTTTGAAACAGGATACTTTGCGGAGGCTGAGAATTGCTTTAATCAGGCGCTGGCAATACAGAAAGAGGCTTTTGGTGAAAATTATTGGGGTAATGCTGACTGTCTTAACAACTTGGGATTGATCTATGTGGAAAAACAGCTTTTAAAAGAAGCTGAGGAATATTTCAAACAATCACTTGCTGTCATGGAGCAGCATGTTACCTCTGATCACCCCAATATTATTGATACACTCAAAAATTTGGAGAAGCTTCAACATCTGAAAAAATCTGGCAATAACATGTCTCTGAAAGGCCCTTCTTTTATCGACCAACTACTCAAAAGTGATGTGTGCTTTGAAAAACAGGAATACTCCAACGAAATGAAAATGGCGAGAGTTCGTGACTGGGAATTAAAAGAGAAACTTTCTCGTCATCATTATTTCTTTGTCCATACAGCGCTGCGTGAAATGTGCCAAGATTATCCGGATATATTGTTCACGGCAATGACCGATAATGAGCAGAAAGATGAAGTCTGTAATGCAATATGGCAATATACCTGCAAAGAGTGTGATCATCGCGGCACTCCATGGTTTTCCGTATCCGACATATCATTCGAACCAATTATTCTCAGCGGTTTTCCGGCAATTTTAACCATTATGCCTCCGACTCGCAGTTCTACTGAAGCATATATGGCGGCTGCGGTTCTGCTTATTCCCATAGACAAACTTAACAACAATATAGAGAGACACTCAAAGGTAGCCTACCTGACTCTCGAAAGAGGTATATATGATAACGGCGCTGAAACTCCGGTCCTATGCGGATGGAATGGTGCGACTCATATCAACCTGATGACGTTTCTGGAGGATGAACCATTTCAATTTTGTGCAGCTGTAGAAGTTGCGCTTAGCAATCACCTTGGTGATCTGGTTGGTGAAGATGAGGCTAAAAAGTGGGCGTTTTTTCAAAATAATCTGCGGCGAACATTTGCTTCTGGTGGCACAGTCGGAAGCGCGTAAGTTGGTTTCGTAAGTAAGAATAATATAATTTAATCTGGTACTCTTAGCTTCTTGTTATTATGACGTCACTACCATTACGGAATATTACGGAATATTTACTTGAGGAATTAATGGATTGAGTTTATGGGTAGTTATAAATTAATAAAAAGGAGAGGATATGCACTATCTGCTTGTGCTGGATGTGCCGTCTATCAAGGACTATGTGCTTAGTTCCGAACGGCTTGTAGAAGTCAGGGGGGCAAGTGCCCTACTTGACCAGCTAAACCGGGAATTCATGCCAAAATTTCTAAAAGAGCAACTCGGCCACGATAATGTTAATTGCGTTTTTGTTGGCGGCGGCGGTGGCCAATTTATCATTCGTGCAGCCGAAAGTGTGATAAACAGTGCAGTAGATAAATTGAAAGGCGAATTTTTCCGCCGCTCGGCAGGGGGTCTGCGTCTGATCAGTGGCATTGCAGAGTATTCCGAGGACACCTACCAGGACTCCCTGCAACGCGCTTTTTTTCGTCTTAATCTCGAAAAAGAAGAAAATCCATTCTTAATTCAGTCGTCTACACACATCGGACTCATGCGTGAATGTGAAAGCTGCTCTAAACCCGCTTCCGTTGTTGACAAGTATGCCGAAACCGAATGGATACTCTGTGAGACCTGTCACGGAAAAGTAGAATTTGCCAGTAAAAACAGGGGGCTTTGGAATAGCTTCGCAGATTTTCTTGAGACAAGAGGAGTAACCAAAACCAGACGGCCTAAAGACTTTGAGGAAATTGCAGCATCATCAATGAAAAAGGGGCATCTTGCACTGGTGTATGCAGACGGAAACTCCATGGGCAAGTTGATCAAGACTATCGTCAGTTCGGATAGCTTTGCTTTCTTTTCAAAGACAGTCGATACGGCTATCAGGGAATCATGTCATGAAGCGCTGTTTGAAGTAGGCGTCGGTTCTGATGGAGTTGCCGACATCCTCCTGCTTGGTGGTGATGACTTATTGGTCTGTCTGAATGCTGATGCAGCACTCCGCTTTTCAATACTTGCTGCGAAAAAGTTTGAAGAAAAAACCTGTTCGGTATTTGCCGGTGATCCGGCCAAGGCTCCAAAAAAGCTTAAAGGTAAAGGGCTGACTATTTCTTTTGGTATTGTATTTGCCAAAAGTCATACCCCCTTTTCACTGCTTCTGGATCAAGCGGAACAATTGCTGAAATCGGCAAAAAAGACAGGTTCGGAAGACAAGCGCTCACAAGGCTACTATGCCCCCACGTATATAGATTTCCATTTCTTTTCCCGTTACAGCCAAACTGACGTTGCTGACAGCAGGAAGAAGTTCCTCCATATCAGTGATTCTAACGGAGTACCGGTAGTTCTGCATCAGCGCCCCTATTCTCTGGAGGGGATCGATGCGCTGAATGACCATGCCCAGGCCATTCTGAATACCCGTGTTTCGCGCTCCCGTCTGAAACGCCTCGGACGTGCTCCATTCCTCGGTGTTATGAATGGGACTTTAGAATGTCTTCAGTTGATTGGACGAACCAAGATCGAAAATCAGAAAAAATCTATCTGGGATGCCCTTGATACTTTCGGGTGTGCTAACCAGGTGTCATGGAAAGGAACAAAGGGCGAAACAAAAAGCACTATGCTCGTTGACCTCCTCGAAATAGCAGAATTTTTTGGACCTAACTTGGGAGGGAGCAAAGATGCACACCATTCAGCTTGATCTGACCATAAATCTTACTTCACGCTGGCACGCAGGGTCTGGTGAAGGGAGTATGGCTGTTGACCGGAATATCCGTCGTGACAGCAACAACCAACCCTATATTCCGGGAAGTACTCTCAAGGGAATTATCCGCGAGAACTGTGAGCGCTTGAGCCGTACGCTTGGCCTCGGTGAACCGTCTGATCCTCATAACTCCAACATCCGTAACAGCGGTGCTTTTGGGCCACTTCATCTTGCTTCGCATCCGGTTGATGCCTTGTTTGGCAACAAATATGAGGGAGCGGATATGTACGTACGGAATGCTCGACAAGTTCCTGGTATACAAATGGGAGTTACTGAAATGACCCGAACGGCGGTCTCGCGGGCGCGTCGCACGTCTCTTGATGGTCACCTGTTTTCTTCTGAATATGTGCAACCCTGTAGTTATAAAACGAGTATAAACGGATATCACCGCCACCTGGTAGCTGAATCTGCGGGGATACCTTTTGCGTATGCTGTTCTTGTCGCCGGCATTCTGAATATTGATCGTATCGGCTCCGATAAAAGTACAGGCTGCGGAGTAGTCAAAATCGATATCACAAAGGCTACATATAACGGCAAAAATATCACGATTGATGAAGCGCTTGCCTGTATTTCCGACAATGAACTGGCTGAATATTATGAACTGTGTCGTGAAGAACTGGAGGTGGCATGAAAGAGATTAGAATTGTTGCCAAGGTAGTATCCCCGATACTTATTAACGAAGATCGCCAATCATCGAACACAATATCACTTGATTACATACCCGGCAGCACACTGCGAGGCGCACTTGCTGCCACTTACCTTAGGAATGGGGCTGCATCAGATCAGGTTTTCAGAGCACTGTTTTTAGGTGGATCCACTATTGCCAACCTGCTTCCGGCATCCTCAGCAGATGATGACCCCGAAATATTGCCAATGAGTGTTTACTCGTGCAAAAGGCATCCAGGTTTTTTAAAGAACGATATACCACAAAAAGATGCCGCCCATGGTGTTCAGGACATGCTTGCGTTGCAGGCAGCCAGCAGGTTGAGCGAAAAAATGGCTCCATCTACCCAGTGGGAATGCTCGTGCCGGCAAGAATTAAAACCATTTGGTGGTTTCTGGAATGCCAATCTAAAATCCCCGCGTATCTTTAGAACATCAAAAAGCTATAACCGGTTTACAGGTATCGACCGTTTGACAGGTACAGTTGCCCAGTCAATTTTCTATACTTCCCAGTCGCTTGATGATTCGCAGCCCGGTGAATTTACTGATAAACCCCAGTACTTCTCCGGCAGGGCCAAAATTTTGGATGATAGTCTGGAGATGTTGCGTGAACTGGCATCAGATTCTGTGTTTGTTGGTGCGGATCGCACCAGGGGTTTTGGTGAGCTGGAGCTTTCCATTCACGAGTACAAAAGCAGCCGGCCGGACTACGAGGGCTGGAACAGCGCGTTTAAAGAGAAACTTGGAGAACAGGCCGGCGCCGACTTTTATTTCGCTATTTCGCTCGAATCCCATGCCATTCTGGTTGATCGCTTTTTACGTCCCGCAGTAGATATTGACCTTTGCATAGCCGACTGTCAGCAGGTCATGAGGATCACAAAAGGGATGTACATTCGCGGATGGAACGTTGCCTGGGGCCTTCCAAAACCGGATGACACCGGGCTCAGGGCTGGCAGCGTTTTCTTATACCGGTACACCGGTGATAATTATGAGGGCCTGGTTGAAGAATTGGAAAAGATTCGGCACGCCGGGATCGGGCTTCGTCGCGAAGAAGGATTTGGCATGGTGCAGATTGATAATATGATACATACCACCATTGGGGGGCTCTAAATGGCTACACTTACCAACGACATGTATAAGCAGATTGACCGTCACCTTGAGAGTATTTACGAAAACTCCGTCGCATTGGCTGGTAAAATCAGCCAGGCCGGACTTGACTCTAAGAGCCAGATGCGCGGTTTTGAGACCCTTGTTAACTCAACCTCCCGGTTCTCTGAAATTAAGAATTTCATTAAAAACCAGGCTGGTAAGGAGGGGAGGCAATCAAGCGGATGGAGGCAGATCGCGGCAGATATGCTGACACACCTTGACGCCATTGAGTCAGAGGCGGCCAAAATTTCCAACGATGATCCGGAACAACTTATGGCAGCCAAACTGCGTCTGGCCAGAGGATGGTCAAAGCAAGTGATTTGTCATTTCCTTTATTCCCGGCCACAGGAGAGGTGAATAATGAATCAGGAACTATCACGTTATCTCCAATCATCGGAATTTCGTAATTTCTGTGATGTTGATCTGTATACGATGGCCTGCAACGCTGCGAAACGAATCATTGATACAATGCAAACAGAAGGGCTAAAACCTGCAAAAAGGGCACAAATTCAGTCTATTACTTCAATTGTACAGGCATTTCAGATGGAAGGTCTGCTTGAACTGGCGAAAAGCCAGAAAGACAAAAACAGTAAGAAGGAAAATAAACAGTTTTGGACTCTGATATATCAGCATATTGAAGATCTGAACGACCAGAATTCCTTGCGACCTTTTGTGCGACGTTTCCTTTCCGAACGCCACATCGTACGGGAAGAAAAACAGCTGGAAAGCAAAGCAGAGCAAAGCCGGCAAAAAACACTTAATAACGAAGCAATCTGGGCTTTGCTCAATGCTATAACCCCAGACTATATCGAGCACTTTACAAGTCACTACTATTATCTCACTTTAGGAGTACAGCATGGATAATCAGACCCATACGTTCCAGAAACGTGTCAAAATTTCAGGTAAAATCATCTTTGACTCAGCATTCCACATTGGGTCGGGGCGTGAAGGAATACTGGCAACTGACATGGGTGTATTGCTTGACGAACGTGATCGCCCTATCCTGCCTGGCTCCACACTAAAGGGTTTATTTAGAACCACGGCAGAGCGGCTTGCCCCGCACCTTGATCTGACAGCCTGTCTTCTTGATAGTTCTCTTTCCGGAGTAAATTGCATAACAGAAGAGTCCTACCGAAAACAGCAGCATGAAACTTTTAAAAAACTGGAGACCGAAAAACTTAAGCTGGAATGGTTGTCAGAGCATGTCTGTGATGTCTGTACTCTGTTCGGTTCTCCCTACAAGGGGTCGCGAATCTATTTCAGCGACGGCACGCTGGTCACCGGAGGTGATAGTATTCAAATCCGGGACGGCGTCTGCATAGACCGCGATAGTGGTACTGCCAGACATGGCCTCAAGTACGACTTTGAGGTAGCATCCAGTGAAACAGAGTATACCACCTTTATTGATCTGGAAAATCCAACTGTAGAAGAGTTGGCACTTGTCGGAGCGGTAATTGCCGAATGGGAACTGGGTCTACGCGTTGGCGGCTTTACTTCTCGTGGTTTGGGAGTGGCCCGCCTTACGGACGTTTTAATAAAAAGCGTTGATTACAGTGATCGGGAACAGTTAAAAAACTACCTTCTAAAAAAAGAAATGATTGTTGCGCCACGCCTGCTGCAGGAAGCCATCAACATCCAGCTTTCCGGGAAAGGAGCTGCTCATGCTTAAACGACTTCTTAATTCTGCAAAAATTGAATTTACCATCTCACCGGTTGACCCATTGTTGATTAAATCAGGGCAGGCAACCGTAGGTGGTGTCGATATGTCCTTTGTGCGTACCCGTCGTAACAACGGTCGTAACGAACCGTTTATCCCCGGTAGCTCTCTCAAAGGAGTTATTCGTTCTTATGCAGAAAAAATTTGCCGAACGCTCAAGACAGAACCTGTCCCGGTATGCTTGCCATATGTGACACCGGGCAAAGAAGGACAGGGTGAGCAAGGCCAGGCTTCATGTGGACTCCGCTTTGAAGAATATAAAAAGGGTAATGGCATTAAGGATCTATCTTCGCGTGACGCTTACAGTTATTCCTGTCCGGCTTGCCGGACATTCGGTTCTCATGTTTTTACCGGGCGATTCAAATCTGCTGACGCCTATCTCCTTTCGGGTGTCAATCCTTCATTTGAAATCCGTGACGGTGTCGCAATCGACAGGATAACCGGAGGTGCCGCTTCGGGTGCCAAATATGATTTAGAGGTTCTGGTAAAAGGAGACTTCTCAACAACTATTGAAATTCATAACTTCGAACGATGGCAACTGGGGCTGATAGCTTTGGTGCTACGCGATATGGAGGACGAATTAATTCGCATTGGTTCCGGCACCAGCAGAGGACTTGGCCGGATTAAGGCGACTATATCCTCCTTTACGGTCAGCTACTTCGGCTCTCAGCAAAGTACTCTGACAGGTATTTCCGGTCAATGCACAGACCAGGAAAAATCAGACTACGGTTTTGCTAACGAAACGGGTGGTAACTCTACACTTACGAAGTCCGTGCAAAAAGGACTTCGATTTGAGCACGATATCACTGCAAATTGGAAAGATGTGCTTGCTCCTGCAGTCAATGACCTGACAGACTACATAGCATCGGTACAATGGCCGGCAGGGATTACAGATTACACAAGGAGGAGGTAAAAATGGCAGTCCTGCAATGTGCCGATATACCTGTATCACAACTCTCAGGATTGGTGGCCGAGGTAATGTGGTCCGCCGATACCCTGTTACTGGCATTCAGAACAGCAGACTGGAAATTTGCACCATTCAGTATTGCTGACGCTTCCTGGCTTGATGAAACATCGGAGGGGCGGATTTTTTCACCATCGGGGGAGTTGCGCTGGCGCCTGATCAACGACCAGTTTCGGCTCGTTTATATGGGAGAAGATTCCGTAATGAACGGACTTGAAGATTGCAGCCAAGAGCTGGGAAATCTTACGCCATCAATCAAGGAATTCCTATTTTGGGGCGTGAGGAGCGACCTTGAACAGGAATGGTTGGAACAACAGGTGCCGCAACGGTTTTCCTATCCAATCTACGGCGGGCAGATCGAACGCGGACGGATTCAGTTACTGGTTGAACAACATTGTGATTACAGCGGTATTCCGAGATTCAGCCGTTATCACAGTATTAAAGAAGTATCGGGAGGGAGCCATGCCTCGTAATGAACCATTCTGGAATCCGTATCGTTTTGTCCCAGTGAAGAGCGACAACGCTGAACGAAAACGGCCATTGACTTGTGAGAAGTTTGCCGCAGGATCGTTTTCCGGCGAGATTGTCTGCTCGCTGGTTAATCTATCACCATTATTTATCGGATCAAACTCGCAAGCGACTTCACGCCCATTTCTACTGTCAAAAAAAAATAATAAACCGATGATCCCTGGCAGCTCACTGAAAGGCATGTTTCGTTCGCTGGTGGAACTTGTCGGAGGTGGATGCAGTGCCATTTCAACCCGAGGGGTAACACCCGAGGGCCTTCAATCCTGCTCTGACAATACGCGCCTTTGCGTTGCCTGCAGAATGTTCGGAATGATGGGGCGTGGATCAAATGCAATGGTCCTTAAAGGTAAAGTTTCTATCGGTGATGCTCTTCTGGTACAAGGAGAAGGACGCACGAAAGGCATGAATGTCTACCTCGGCAGCCCTAAGTTGACTCATACCGCATTTTATCAATCACCAAACGGCAAAGTGGATGGCAGACTGCGGAAGTTCTATTTTCACCAGCCCGCCCGCCAAGATCTTTTGACGGAGCCAACCGGCAAGGCTGCCGATAGTAAATGGCAGATTCAGGCACTGCCACCTTCTCCTGACAACCGATTTGAATTCAAAATTCAGTTCCAGAATTTGACACCTGATGAGTACTCCGTACTGCTTTATGTTATCGCTCTTGAAAACCAGGTCAGCGTGAGTATACCTCAAGAGAAAGGCGGCCCACTTACTTATTCCGGGCCCATGCGCCACAAAGTTGGGTATGCCAAATCACTTGGTGGAGGTACCTGTCGTATCACTATTGAGAGCGTCATTCAGTTGCCACATCCTAAGGAACGTTTTTCATCACTTACGTCATCAAAATTGGTGCTTGAAGGAGAGGCATTATTGCGTGAAATTTCAGAGAAGACAGCTATTTATCATGACGACTCTTCATTAACCATGCAGAAACTGCGTACCATGCTTGTATGGAGCGACGAAGACAATAGAGAGTTCCGTTTCCCTGATTACTATTGGTTCAAGGATGGAGGTCATAGCCAGATTGCGTTGAAGCCGGTATAATGGTTCGATCCTGGGGACATGGAGCAACTGGAATGATTATGACAAACTCTGCATAATTATGGTGCCGTTTGTTATAATTCACCCAATTATTAAAAGCTTTATGCTGAAATGACACTGCAAAACTACCCAGCCGCCCGGATATTAGAAGGAGGTTTTGAGTTTGGACGGTAACGGCAATGGAGTTACCCTCGCTGGTCAAGGTCCGATATGGTTATATTTGGGTGTTGCTCACACACTACATGGTAAAGTGAAAAGCTATGATATGATTTGCTGGTAAAGGGTGAGATCATTTTTATTGACCATTCGCTATTTTGAATTATCACCGCATGTCTGCCATACCTCGTTTAAATGCACTATCTACGTTTCGATGTGCGGAAAGGAGAAAACAATATTTATTAGCATGTTACAGTCGATACTTCTCGGGCTTTAATAACTTTGTGTGTTGGTGTCATGGATGTGCGGAAAGGAGGGGATAACATTGTATAACTATTTAACAAAAAAGTGGTGGGGGACGAAAGTGACCTGATTATTGAAGGGATTGCGACTGGTAGTTGCGACACCGTTGAATACTGTTTCGATGATGGACGAAAGTGACCTGATTATTGAAGGGATTGCGACATAACCTTCAAGGGCCAAACCTTCAATCAAATAAACAGGACGAAAGTGACCTGATTATTGAAGGGATTGCGACGACTATTTGCAACCCCGCCATCGGTTCCTACAGAGTTGGACGAAAGTGACCTGATTATTGAAGGGATTGCGACTCA
>CAIYZD010000637.1 GCA_903930585.1 uncultured Geobacteraceae bacterium
CCTGAAAGCAGGAGGCCAAGGAACTTTTTCCTTGGCCTTTTTTATAATGGAGGTGCCTTCAAATGCATTCATATGAAAAGCACAAAGTCGTTTCTTGCTACAACCTTACAGCCCGGAAATACGCCGACAAATTCGTAGCGGAATTAGACGAGAAACCTTTTGATCGCTTCATTCTGGACAGATTTGCCAAAGCGATTCCTCCGTCCGAAACTACATACGAGATGGGGTGCGGTCCAGGACAAATTGCCCGTTATTTACACCACAACCATGGACTTGCCATTACCGGACTGGATGATTCTGTTGAAATGATCAGGACAGCGGAAAAACTGCACCCGATGATTCCATTTGTCGTTGGCGACATGCTGAATCTTGATCTACCTTCGAATTCGGTTTTTGGAATTGTCGCTTTTTATTCCATTGTCCATTTTACGCTTAAGGCAGTGGCACAGGCGCTTGATGAATTTTACCGGGTGTTGAAACCGGGCGGGATAATCCTGTTCAGCTATCATGTCGGCAATGAAATCATATCGATAAATGATTTTCTGGAGACGGAAGGCGCCAGTACGGATTGGGTGTTTTTCGAAACCGACGACATTGTGCAAATCATCAAAGACAAAGGAATTACAATTGAAGATGTCGTCACCAGATATCCTTATGAAGGCAAAGAGCATGGCAGCAGAAGATGTTATACCATCCTGCGGAAATAGCAGACGAACCGGAGTTAATAATGACAACAACCACACATGAATCAGGGCGCAACTACGGGGCTTTACTCGACTGGAGCCTGACTTCCGACGACTACATCAGGCATCGCCCCGGATATCCTGATGACTATTTCCACCATCTGCAGCATTTCGGTATCGGCCTTGCCGGTCAGCAGATACTTGATCTCGGCGCTGGGACCGGCAATCTGTCAATACCGTTTGCCCGGCAGGGGGCGTATGTCACCGCCGTCGATCTCTCTCAGGGGCAGATTGACGCAGCACGGGAACGGGCAGAAGGTGAAAAGCTCTCTCTGCGTTTCATCATCTCCGGAGCAGAGGATGCTCCGGTGGAAGAGGCTCATTTTGATGCCGTAAGCGCCAGCATGTGCTGGGGATACTTTGATACGTCGCGGATTGTGGACAAGGTGAGAAAGGTACTCCGTCCGGATGGTCTCCTTATGATCAGTTCCATAATCTGGCTTTCCAACGACAACGATATTACCCGAAGAACCGAAGAGATTGTTGCCCGCCACAACGAACACTTCACGACTAGAGGCTCAATCCGGGACAGCCCCGTAATTCCGGATTGGTCTGCAAACACCTTTCAATTGAAAACATACCACCAATACATAGCACCTCTAACATTTACCAGAGAATCGTGGCGCGGACGGCTGCGGGCAAGCAAATGGATTGGTGCTGCATTATCGCTTGAGAAGGCAGAGGCGTTTGATATCGAGTTGGCAGAGGTGTTGGAAATAATCGCTCCCGAGCAGTTCGAAATAAACCATACCATCCGTATCCAGGTTTTCCAGGTCAGTGCATGAGCTGCCAGGAAGCTTAACGCTATTTCAGAAGACATCACATGATCCTTTCCGGAAAAGAAATTAAAAACAGGCTTGGCAACGAGATCGTTATAGAGCCGTTCGTCGAGCGGCAGCTCAATCCGAACAGCTACAATTTGCGCTTGCACAACGAACTGCTGGTTTACGAAGAACGAACTCTGGACATGAAAAAGGAGAACCGCGCCAAAAGCCTGATCATCCCCGAAGATGGTCTTGTGCTGGAACCAGGGATTCTTTATCTTGCCCGGACGGTGGAATACACCAAAACCGAAGGGTATGTGCCGATGCTGGAGGGGCGTTCGTCTATCGGTCGCCTGGGGCTGTTTGTCCATATAACCGCCGGTTTCGGCGATATAGGTTTTGCCGGTTTCTGGACCCAGGAGATTTTTTGCGTTCAGCCAATCCGCGTCTATGCGGGGGTGGAGGTTTGTCAGATCTACTATCATAGTATTGAAGGGGAGTATGAAGTCTATTCCAGCGGAAAGTATCAGAACAATCAAGGGATTCAGCCAAGCCTGCTGTTCAGGGATTTTGAATCCGAAGTAGTTTCATAATGCGGATGTTCTGCAATCATGAAGAATGAAACGCAGATCATGTGACAACGTATCGAAGAAGCATCACTGAACGCCTGGCCTGCACTGAAACAGAAGTTGTACAACGGCTGGTTGTTGAAGTATGCAAGGGGATATACACATCCGCCACAGCTTGATGATTGGTGATTCAGAGGAGTACTTTGCGTAATAAAGCTGGTACCTTCTTTAGTACGAACACAATAAAACTTAAATGAAAGGATACACCATGGACTTTTACGACGTAATCAAGACACGGCTCAGCATCAGGCAGTATACTCAGGAACCGATTGAAGAGGACAAACTGACACGGGTTCTGGAAGCGGCCCGCATTGCTCCTTCGGCGGCAAATCGTCAGCCGTGGCGTTATATCGTGGTGCGGAACGAGGAAACGAAAAAACGGCTGCAACCTGCCTATGACAAGGAGTGGTTTTACACAGCGCCGGTGGTTATTGTCGCCTTCAGCGATCCTGCCACAACCTGGGTACGCAAGGATGGGCGCTCTTACATTGATGTCGATGTGACCATATCCTTTGACCACCTGGTTTTGGCGGCAGCAGCCGAGGGACTGGGAACGTGTTGGATCGCCAACTTCGACCCGAAAGTAGTTTCGGAAGTCCTGGGGATACCGCCGGAATACGAGCCGCTACTGCTCACCCCGTTGGGGTATCCTGGAGTAATTCCTCAACCGCGTGACCGGAAACCACTTGATGAGATCGTTTATTGGGAGTGTTGGAGCGAGAAGTGAAGATTACTCCCCGGTTTCAGGCCATCATCTTCGACTTTGATTATACTCTGACCGACTCCTCCCGAGGGGTCGCGGAGAGCATCAACTTTGCGCTGGCCGAGCTGAGCCTGCCGCAGGTTCCGGCAGGGGCGGCGCCATGACACAAGACTTCCAAGCCATCCCTCTCGGCACATATGACGCGTTCAAGGATGCCACTTCCTGGGACGAAGAGACATCCAGACAGTGGGTTGACACACTGAATCGTCGCTCTGCCGCATCGGATCAAATACAACTGCGGGCACGTTTGGTTGAATTGGCCGCGTTAGGCCAGAGGGACACGGTTGTGGAAATCGGCTGCGGAACCGGTGCTCTGTTGTGCGACCTTGCACGCAAGGTCGGTCCGGGCGGCAGAATAATCGGCTTCGAGCCACAAGCGGCTTTTGCCCAGGCAGCTATCCGGCGGCTTCATACGGCAGGGTATGAATCCGTGAGCGAAGTGCTCTGCAAATCCGCTGAGCATCTGCCGCTTGCAGATGAATCCGCAGCCGCGTGTTTGGCCCAGACGGTCTTAATTCATTTGCCCGACCACATTCTGCACCGAACCCTTCGTGAGGTGATCAGAGTGGTGCGACACGGGGGACGGGTAATAAGCATCGATCAGGATGGCGACACCTGGGTAATTGACCACCCGGACCGGGAACTGACTAAGCGCATTGTTCGATTTAACAGCGACCAACGATATGCCGACGGCTGGACCGGACGAAGATTGCGCCGTTACTTTCGTCAAGCGGGCCTGAGCAGTGTTGAAGTTCATACGTGGCCGCACACCGACACCGACAGTGGAACGTACCTGTTCGACATGGCCACACGTCTGGCGGGAGCCGCCGCAGACGTTGGTGTTATTACAACCTCCGAATGTAACACCTGGCTGGCTCAACTTGATGAGGTGGCGCTGGCCGGCCATTTCTTTTCAAGTATCAATTTCTACGCATCTGTCGGCATCCGCACATGAAGCGTACGTTATTAACCTGATCACGTTTCTCGACAGGCTATCTGTTGAAACTGTCTACAGGAGGGCATACCCAATGGCACTATTACAAAATTCACATCCAACCGGTACAGCATCGGAAGCGGGACACTATCAGGATACCATCGATCATCTCGATCACGCCATATCGACAAACAACTCGCTCCTCTGCGTCGGCCTTGATCCCGATCTAAAGAAAATACCGCCTGTATTTTTGAAGGATGAACTCCCGCTGTTCCGTTTCAACCGGGAGATTATCGACGCCACCGCAGCCGAAGTCTGTGCCTTCAAACCTCAGGTTGCCTATTACTCCGCCTGCGGAAGGGAAGCGGAGCTGGAACTTACTATCGAGTATATCAGGAGCACTTATCCGCACATCCTGATAATCCTCGATGCCAAGCGTGGTGATATCGGCTCGACCGCCGACATGTACGCACGGGAAGCGTTTGTACGCTACCGGGTCGATGCGCTCACCGTAAACCCTTACATGGGGTTTGACACCATCGAGCCGTATCAGGAGTGGCCCGGCAAAGGGGTGATTATTCTCTGCAAGACATCAAACCCCGGCTCCGGATTTCTTCAGGACCTTCACGTGGATGGCGAACCTATTTTTGAACGGGTCGCCCGGCAGGCGGCGGCATTATGGCAGAATAACCGGAACATCATGTTGGTGGTCGGCGCCACCTATCCCGAGCAGTTGAAAAAAGTGCGGGAGATTGCCGGCGAGATGACCTTTCTGGTACCGGGAGTCGGGCATCAGGGGGCGGATGTGGAGCAGGTAGTAAAGCACGGCTTGAACAGCAACAAAGGAGGGTTGATTATCAACTCATCGCGCGGGGTTATCTATGCCGAAACTGGTGAGGATTTCCAGCAGGCTGCGGCAGCAGAGGCGAAACGAATAAAGGAAGAAATCAACCGGTATCGGCAGACTCAACAGAAAATCTGAAATAGTACAATAACCGCCTGGCAGTTCGTCACCACCAGGCGTGATTGCTAACCTTGCCGGATTACATTTTTAAAGCCCTTCAAAAAGAGCAGTAGACATATAACGCTCAGCTCCATCCGGAAGTATAACGACGATAGTCTTCCCGGCAAATTCATCTTGATGGGACAAGCGCACCGCAGCAGCTACCGCAGCACCACAGGAAATCCCCACCAGCAGCCCCTCCTCCCGTGCCAGTCGTTTGGCAAACACGATGGCTTCGTCGCTGGATATCTGCTCGACGCGGTCGACGATAGAAAGATCAAGCGTTTCGGGAATGAAACCGGCGCCGATGCCCTGGATCCTGTGCGGACCGGGCTGAATCTGTTGTCCTGCCAGTTTCTGGCTGATGACCGGGCTTTCTTTTGGCTCCACGGCAACGGAAATAATCTTTTTACCCATGGTGTTCTTGATATAGCGCGAAATTCCGGTGATGGTACCGCCGGTACCAACCCCGGCCACCAGCACATCAATAGCACCATCCGTATCCTTCCATATTTCAGGTCCCGTCGTTTTTTCATGAATTTCCGGGTTGGCCGGGTTTTTGAACTGCTGCGGGATAAAATAGCGCTCCGGATCGGAAGCGGCAATTTCTTCAGCTTTGGCAATGGCGCCCTTCATCCCTTCTGGTCCGGGTGTGAGAATGAGATTGGCTCCTAAAAAAGCAAGTACCCGACGTCGTTCGATACTCATGGTTTCCGGCATGGTGAGTGTTAATTTGTAGCCGCGGGCAGCGGCCACATATGCCAGGGCAATACCGGTGTTTCCGGAGGTCGGCTCGATAATTTCCACACCCGGTTTCAAAACTCCGCGTTTTTCCGCGTCCCAAATCATATTGGCGCCAATGCGACACTTGACGGAATACGCCGGGTTGCGCCCTTCTATCTTTGCCAATACGGTTGCTTTCGTATCTCCGACAATATGGTTCAATTTTATCAATGGCGTATTGCCGATGGATTGGGAATTATCTGTAAAAATAGTGCTCATGTGTGATCTCCTTAGTGTAATGTCTGCATAAAATATCAGCCAATGAGAATCCGCTTGACCGCATCGACCAGACGGTCGATCTCGTCAAAGGTATTGTAAAACGCAAACGACGGACGGACTGAGGCCTCAACGCCGAAACGCCTGAGAGACGGCTGCGCACAATGATGTCCGGCACGTACCGCGATCCCCTCCTGATCCAGCAATCGGCCTACCTCTTCGGTCTTGCGGTCTCTCAAAATCATCGAAATAACGGACACCTTTTCACGGGCACTTCCCAGCAGGCGCACGCCGTTAATGCGCGACAACTGTTCCGTGGCATACACCAGCAGTTCGTGCTCGTATTTTCCGGTATTCACCAGACCAAGCCGGTTGACATAGTCCAGTGCGGCTCCGAGACCGACGGCATCGGCAATATTGGGCGTACCGGCCTCGAATTTTGCCGGCGCCTCATTGTAGGTGGTCTCCTCAAAGGTCACATTTTTGATCATGTTACCGCCACCATGCCAGGGGGGGAGAATCTCGTGCAGTCCTCATGGACATAGACGGCGCCAATACCGGTCGGAGCGAATATTTTGTGTCCGGAGAAGACAAAGAAATCACAGCCGATCTCCTGCATGTTGACCGGCATATGCGATACGGACTGGGCGCCGTCAATGAGCACGCGGGCGCCATAGCGTTTTGCTGCACGGGTCATTTCAGCCACCGGCAAAATGGTGCCGAGGCTGTTGGATGCCTGGGTCAGGGCAACCAGCTTGGTGCGGGGCCCCAGCAGTTCCTGATAGGCTCCCATCATTATCTCGCCCTGATCGTTCACCGGAATGACCCTGATCACTGCCCCCTTCTCCTTGGCAATCATCTGCCACGGCACGATGTTGGCGTGATGTTCCAGTACCGACACAATGATTTCATCGCCCGGTTGAAGGAATTTTCTGCCGTAGGTCTGGGCAACAAAATTAATCCCTTCGGTTGTGCCGCGCACAAAGACGATATCCTTGGATGACGATGCCCCAAGAAACGCCTGTACTTTCTGACGGGCCAGCTCAAACGCATCGGTGGCCCGGGCTGCGAGCGTATGCGCTCCGCGATGGATATTGGAGTTGTCGTTGGCATAAAAGCGGGAAATGGCGTCTATCACGCTCTGCGGCTTCTGGGTTGTAGCGCCGTTATCCAACCATGCAAGCGGTTTGCCATGCACCAGCTGGTTCAGGGCGGGGAAATCCTTGCGGATGGCAGCAATATCCAGCGGACGGGCCCCCGTTTCGGGAACGGCGTGGCCAACGGCGATGCGCTGGAGAAACCCCTGATCAAGCCCCCCTTTGCACCTGCCGGAATCATCACGCAGTTGAGATGAGCGAATCCGTTCCACAAAGGCCTGTACACCGGTACCGATATCGGTTGGCGCCGGGGCAGCGTGCCGTTGGTGCGAACCGAACGAAGGATTGGCAGCCTGGCCCGGAACGGAAAAACCCTCCGGAGCGGGGCCTTTCAGGCTCGGCACGCTGAAAACTCCGGGGAAGTCGGTTGCTCTACCCGGAATTGCACTCCCTTCAACGGTATGCCCCTTGGGAGAAGGTACAGTGAAGATGCCGGGGAAATCCGTAGCATACCCCGGAATAGCGGTTCCTTCGGGCGCAAAACCTTTCGGGCTTGGAGCGGTGCGGCTGCCTGACGACAACCGGTCAGCGTCCGGAAGAGAGAATCCTTCGACTCCGGCGGCTGAAAAATTGTTCGAAGCGGCGTCAACCGGTGGCTGAGTCGGCAGCTGACCGGGCCAGGAATCATATGTGGACAAGATGTGAGACGCATCGGTTTCGGTTTTGGGTATCTGATTCGCGCCGGGGATTTCATTGTAAAGTCTGGTGGCGATTGCTGCTATCATATCGGGTGTTATATCATTCATGGTACTCCCCCTGTCTGTCGTCGCGTATTGTCATTGTGACTACTTGACTTTCGACGACCGCCGCTCGTAATCGTGATAGTAGCCAACCTCGACGTTTTCAAGCACAGCCAGTGCGTCATCAGTCAGCACGGCGCAGGAGAAGTAGAGCGAAAGCAGGTAGGATGCCACTCCCAATGTATCGGTCTTCATCAGGCGTGCCGACAGGCTCGGCATAATCTCACCCGGGATACCGCTCTGGTGCAGCCCCACAACCCCCTGATCCGCTTCACCGACCCGTACCAGCAGAATGCTGGTGGTACCGAGCCACTGATTGGAACTGTAACGACTCTTGATCTCCAGTTTGTCGCAGGGGATCAGCGGCACACCGCGCCAGGTAATGACCGGCGTACCGAACAGGTTGACCGTTGGCGGCGGGGTCCCGCGCCAGGTGCACTCACGACCGAACGCGGCAATCGCTTTGGGATGGGCCAGGAAAAAGGCAGGTTTCTTCCAGACCAGAGCCAGAAGTTCATCCAGATCATCGGGTGTCGGCGTGCCGTAACGGGCGCTGATGCGCATGGAGGAATCAACCGAGTGCAACAGGCCGAACTTTGTATTGTTGACCAGCTCCCACTCTTGACGCTCCTTGATCCCTTCAATGGTCAGGCGCATCTGTTCGGCCAATTGATCGTACGGACCGTTGTACAGGTCTGAAACCCGGGTGTGCACCCTGACCACAGTCTGTACGGAGGAAAGTGAGTATTCCCGCGGAGTGGCAGAATAGTCCACAAAAGTTTCCGGGATTTCGATGTTTTCGGCAAAGCCGGATACCAGATCGATATTGCGCTCGCCGTACTTGTTGACGGTGGAAAGAAGTTCCAGATGTTCCTCGATAACCTTTTTGAAATCATCTTTCAGGCTGGGGTTTTTCTTCAGGATTGCGTCCAGGTCTTTGCGGGAGAGGGTGAGCAGAATACAGGGGGTAATGGTGCGTACCGTCACATCAGAGGTACGATCAGCAGCCAGCTCTATCTCGCCGAAAAACTCCCCTTCGGTCAACAGCGCAATGCGCAAATCTCTGCCATGGGCGCCCTTGCTGAGCACCTCCACCTGACCCTGGGCAATAATGAAGAACTTGCTGCGATCCTTTCCTTCGACAACCAGCGTGTTACCTAAAGAAACCTTTTCCGTGGAAAAACTGGCGGCCATGCGCAAGACAATGGCATCCGGCAACCGTGAAAAGAGCGGTACACTCCGGAGGCATTCCGGTTTGAATGAAGCACTCTCACTGGTAACATCAACCTCGATACGCTCAGCCTTGGACAGCTCGACCTTGGTGCGGTTGACGCGATAGGTCCCCCCTTCGACCTGTACCCAGGGCAATTGGGAGAGCAGCAACCGGGGGGTAATCGACATCATCTTCGGGCTGGTTTTGGTGGTGGTGGAGAGATTCCGTGCAACCGCCGTCGTGACACTGCGTTGCAGAAGATTATTTTCAGACATGACATCCTCCGTAATTTTTGAAACCCGCGCGGAGCGGATATTGGTGACTATTGTTAAATTCCGAGTCCGAGATCAAAACCGCCCAGTTCGCGATGAGCATAATCGTGATAGAAACCGACCTCGACATTTTCCAGGACCGCCAACGCATCATCGGTCAGCACGGCGCAGGAGAAGTAGAGCGACAGCAGGTAGGAGGCCACGCCAAGGGTATCCATCCCCATAAAGCGTGCGGACAGGCTCGGCATGATCTCACCGGGGATGCCGGCCTGATGCAGACCCACAACACCCTGGTCAGCCTCGCCTATCCGTACCAGCAAAATACTGGTGGTGCCGAACCAGCGGTGCGAATGGTAACGGCTCTTGATTTCAAGCTTGTCGCACGGGATTATCGGTATACCGCGCCAGGTGATGACGGGTGTGCCATACAAATTTTCCGTAACCGGCGGAACTCCGCGCCAGGTGCATTCACGGCAGAAAGCGGCAATTGCTTTGGGATGGGCCAGGAAAAAGGCCGGTTTTTTCCAGACCATAGCCAGAAGTTCGTCAAGGTCGTCAGGCGTCGGCGAGCCATAACGGGCACTGGTGCGCATGGAAGGATCAACCGAATGCAGCAGACCGAACTTTTGGCTGTTGATCAGTTCCCACTCCTGGCGCTCCTTGATCCCCTCGATGGTCAGGCGCATCTGCTCGGCCAGTTGGTCATACGGACCGTTGTACAGATCGGTCACGCGGGTATGGGCACGCACCACCGTCTGCACTGCGGACAGGGAGTACTCTCGCGGGCTGGCCGAATAGTCCACAAAGGTTTCCGGAATTTCGATGTTTTCGGCAAAGCCGGATACCAGATCGATATTGCGCTCGCCGTATTTATTAACAGTGGAGAGCAGTTCAAGATGTTCGTCGATAACTTTCTTGAAGTCATCTTTCAAGCTGGGTGATTTTTTCAGGATTGCATCCAGGTCTTTACGAGACAGGGTTAGAAGGACGCACGGCGTAATGGTGCGCACCGTTACATCGGAAGCGCGGTCTGCAACCAGTTCGATCTCCCCGAAATACTCTCCTTCGGTCAACAGGGCGATGCGCAGATCACTGCCATGGGCGCCCTTACTGAGCACCTCGACCTGACCCTGGGCAATAATGAAAAATTTACTGCGATCTTTTCCTTCGACAACCAGCGTATTACCCAAAGAGACCTCTTCCGTGGAAAAACTGGCGGCCATGCGAGTAACCAACGCATCGGGCAGGCGTGAGAAAAGCGGCACGCTACGCAAGGATTCCGGGTGAAATGATGCGCCCCCCGTGGTAACGTCAACCTCGATACGCTCAGCCTTGGACAGTTCGACCTTGGTGCGGTTGACACGATAAGTGCCCCCTTCGACCTGTACCCAGGGTAACAGGGAGAGCAGCAGCCGCGGAGTGATCGACATCATCTTCGGGTTGGTTTTGCTGGTTGTGGTCAGGTTCCTGGCCACCTCGGTTGTAACACTCCGTTGCAATACATTGTCTGACATACGGTTATTCCTCCTTTGTGTTGTTACACCTGTCATGCCTGCAGTCCAAGATGGCGGGGAATGTGTCATTTCCATTTAACACCTGAAATTGTACTTGATGGAGCAATCTTGTCAACAATAAAAAATACATAACCACCTAAAATTACTACTATTTTTTGCAATAAAGTCTATCGTATTAATAGATAACAATCCGATCCGTTCGAATTATTTTGCCGGTACCGCCACATCCTGCGCATACGCTTACCTATTGATGTGTCATATTGATGTTGACAGCCATGTGACAATGCGGATAAGTTACAAAGAAAATTAAAGGTATTACTATACGCATGGTTGACTTTACAAAAAGAGACCGATCACACACTGATCCGGTCTCTTTTTGTGTTAAAATAAATTAAAATAAAAGCAACTCTGATCAGACCACTGACAGAAATAGAGAAGGAGCAGGCCATGACCACTCACACGAATGAAAAGCTACCAGGCGGTGGTATCCACCATATTGCGGTACGCACCACTGACCCCGAGGCATCACTCGGACTGTACCGGGACGTGCTTGGCATGGCTGTCGTCAAGGAGCATGAAGTACCCGGAAAGCGCCTGCTGCTGCTGGATACGGGGAACGGCAGCCACATCGAGCTGGCGGTACCGCAGGAGAGCGCCGCTCCGGCCAACGCCGCCGAGGCAAACCATCCCCTTCAGCATATCGCCCTGACCACAACCGATGTCCCCGGCGTCATCGAGCGGGTCCGCACTGCCGGCTACGAAATTACCGTTGAGCCGCGTCAGGTGCAGCTGGGAGAATCGCTGACAACCATCGCCTTTTTCAAGGGTTCGGCCGGAGAACTGATCGAGTTGTACTCCAGCCGGTAATTTCAACTCTTTCATAAGGAGCTGACGACGCAGCCAACGAAGGCGACGCTTGAATGCGAATTGGCATAAGGACCAATCATGTCGAATGTTTTAGATTCATCTGAATCATCCACCATACCGCCGCGCTCGTTCCGCTGGTTTCTGGTTGCCCGGGGCGCCGCTGTTGTCTCCTTTCAGATGGTGGGGGTTGCCGTAGCCTGGCAGATGTATGAACTGACGCACCGTCCCCTTGATCTGGGGCTGGTGGGACTGGTGCAGTTCATCCCCTCAATGCTGCTGGTGCTGCTCGTCGGCCATACTGCCGACCGCTATGATCGTCGCCGCATTATCGCTTCAGCGCAGCTTCTGGAAGCAGTGGCGGTGCTGCTGCTCTGCCTGGGCACCATCAGTGGCTGGGTCAGCCGTGAGATACTTTTCCTGTTCATCTTTGGCGTCGGTATCGCCCGCGCTTTTGAAGCGCCGACCAACCAGACCATGGTCCCTTCTCTGGTCGATCAGGAAGCTCTGCCGAAAGCCATGGCGATCAATGCCTCGGTTATGCAGGGTTCCATCATTGTCGGCCCGATGCTGGGCGGGTTTCTCTACGTTGCCGGACCGGCGGTTGTCTATGGCGTCAGCTTTGTCCTCTTTATCTTCTCTGCGCTGGTGATTTCCCGCATCACGATCAGACGCACCGTATCCAGGCGTGAACCGGTCAGCCTGTCAACTCTCTTTGCCGGGTTCTCCTATATCCGCAGCAAGCCGGTACTGATGGGCGCCATATCGTTCGACCTCTTTGCCGTTCTCCTCGGCGGCGCAACAGCGCTTTTGCCGATCTACGCCCGTGACATCCTCTTTGCCTCCCCCCGCGGCCTCGGCCTGCTCCGTTCAGCCCCCGCCGTCGGCGCCTTTGCCGCTTCGCTCTACCTGACCCGTTTCCCGTTGCAGAACAAAGTCGGCAAGTCCATGTTCAACGCCGTCATCTGGTTCGGCCTGGCAACCATCGCCTTTGCCCTCTCCCGCTCCATGGTGCTTTCCTTTCTGGCTCTGGTTCTGCTCGGCTGGGCCGACATGCTGAGCGTGGTCATCCGCTCATCTCTGGTACAACTGGAAACACCCGATGAAATGCGGGGGCGGGTCAGCGCAGTCAACTCGGTATTCATCGGCGCGTCCAATCAGTTGGGAGAATTTGAATCCGGTGTCACCGCCGCCTGGTTTGGCGTCGTGCCGGCAGCGGTGATGGGCGGCGTCGGCACACTTGTCATTGTCGCCCTCTGGCGTCACCTGTTTCCGGCATTGGCGCAACGGGACAGGCTACATGAGAAAGAAGCAGATCCGGATGCGAACGATGCGGTTACAGCCGGGGCATGAGCAGACATGCGGGTAACGTACTGTCAGAATACGTTATGTAGGGAGCTTTCTATTGGCAATGCAAAAACATCTTCTGATATTATTGCTGTTATTAAATCTTACGGGATGTACAACAAAATTCTGGCGTTCAACAAGCCGTGAGTCCGCCGGAATTGCTCCGGTTCCTGCACATACTACCGAGGCGGTGCTCCACGTTTATGGGGCATCTGTCTGGGGTGTTGCGGGTCTGTTTGCCATTCACACGTGGATTGCAACCAAGCATTCAAACGAAATGGCCTACACTATCTATGAAGTGGTAAGTGTCGATCAGGTACAGGGTCCATCCAGACTGCATATTGAAAAGGATATACCGGATCGCTACTGGTACGGAGCACGGCCGCAACTACTCAAAGAGTTTCGTGGAGGAAAGGAGGTTGACATATTGATCGAATCCGTTGACAGAGCTGCGAAAAGCTACCCATGGCCAGACATCTACAACGCCTTTCCGGGGCCTAATAGTAATACATTCACGGCATGGGTTGCCAAACGGGTGCCTGAACTCAATCTGGAGCTTCCATTTTCGGCAATCGGGAGTGGCTATTAATCTTTCCTCGGCACGACGACAACTCCTGATGGCGTGACAGTGTATCCTCTCCCGACATCGTCTTCATGGTTGTAACCAATAATGGTTCCATCCGGAATAACCACGTTTTTGTCAATTATCGCCTTCTTGATCCTGGCATGTCTTCCGATGGTGACTTTTTCAAACAGGATTGAATCTTCTACCAAGCTGTAACTATGGATTTTGCATTGGGGCCCGAGAATTGATCTGTTGACCGTTCCACCGCTGGTGATGCACCCGCCGCAGACGTAGGAATTAATATTCTGGCCACGCCTTCTATCCTCATCGAAGATTGTCTTTGCCGGTGGAAGGTTGCCCTGGTTGGTAAATATGGGCCACTTGTAGTTATAGAGGTCCAGCTGTGGGGATACATTGATCAGATCCATGTTGGCTTCATAGTAAGCGTCTATCGATCCGATATTTTTCCAGTATCCGTTTTCCGCATTGGTCATGCCGGGAACCTGGTTGCTGTTGAAGTTGTACGCAAAAACATTGTCACCATTTTCCAGCATTCGCGGTATGACATGTTTACCGAAATCCAGATTTTCATACCTGCTTTTACAATCCTGAAGTACCTCTGTCAGTTTCTTTGTCGAGAAAATGTAATTACCCATGGAGACAAAGCACGTATTCCGTCCCGAGATGTGCTGAGGGTTTTCCGGTTTTTCAGCAAATGAAGTTACACGGAAATCATTGTCCACTGACAACACCCCGAAACGACTGGCATCCCTGGACGAAATTTCCAACGCAGAGATGGTGATATCAGCGCCGTTTGCCTGATGAAAATCGATCATTTGACGGATGTCCATTTTATAGACGTGGTCTCCCCCGAATATCGCCACATAATCGGCCTCAGATGATTCAACAAACCTCAAATATTGTAAAATGGCATCAGCTGTCCCTTTGAACCATTCCTCACTTTCGCTGCTGGTCTCCGGTGAAATTGCGACACAGAACTCTCCGAGACCGGTCCATTTGCCCCATGATTCCCTGATATGTTTAATCAGTGAGTATGCACGATACTGTGTCAGGATGTAAACTTTGTTGATTCCCGAATTGAACAGGTTCGAGAGTACAAAATCGATAATCTTGTACTTGCCGCCGAATGAAACGCTGGCTTTAGCTCTTCGCATGGTCAGCGGATTAAGGCTGTCACTCTTCCCGCCTGCCAACACCATTGCTATCGTGTCCCGGCCAATATTGTCTGAATTCATAGTTGTCCTTAATGAGGGGGACAGGATGAATATGTTCCCTACTCCCCCAGGTAGTGGTTCCTTGAGTAAACCGGGACCCGGATAAAAATATTCAGAGACTTTCAGCAATGTATCAGCGCATTCAGGGCGTTACCTGCTGGCGATTTTGTCCATTACTTCTTTAAACTTCTCATCATTTTCCGATTTGGTCGCGGTAACCGCCGGCGTTTTCTGTTTCGGGACATCCTTTGTCCTGGTCAACTCTGCGGCCAAATCCGTTTCCGATACATCACTCGGCTTCGGTGAAAATTTCGTCTGGATTTTTTTCTTTGCCGCATAGGCAACGCTACTCAGCAAAATAGTGGCAAGAGCGACGGTAAAAATACCCGATATTTTTTTTGTGTTCATTTGATTTGCCTCTGATGGCGGGAGATTAGGTGTACACCTCTATAGTAGCACTCCGTGAAACGTTGTCAATCTTTAAGACCTTCTTTACCACCTTCTTTAAAGGTATTTCGACTGTTGACAAGAGCAGCAAACTGATTTACATTTTGCCTATATAGTTACTATAAATTGTCGAGGTTGACTTGAGATACAAGAGGCCGGATGCGCACGCATTCGGCCTCCTCCATTTTTACCACCTGCATTTACACAGAAAAGGAGATCGCACCATGAGCAGAACTATAGCAGCAGCGACACCGGCAGAAACCGTACAAAGGACTTTCACCCTGCAGGAACTGACGCAATATGACGGTCAGAACGGCACTCCGGCCTATTTGGCAATAAAAGGCATCGTCTATGATGTTACCACGGTGCAACTGTTGAACGATGGGAGGCATCACGGAGTAACTCCCGGCAATGACGTAACCGACCAGTTCATCCACAATAAGGCGATCCTCAATCGTTTACAGGTTGTCGGCACTCTGGTATAGCCGGTTGTGTGCAGGAACTGTGCGCTCATGCTTGCCCGCATCGTCTGTCAACGGTACTGGTGGTTTCCGCTGGTACGGGAGCCGCTGCTGCTGGGGATGCACATTCTGGCGTGGCGGCACCGGATTGACGGCCGCAGCCACACGGTTCGCAACCCGGAATGCCGGGGGTGCATCCGCTTCATGAAAGCCGAACTGGAAGAAAAATCGCCCACGTTCCGCGTTCTCAACAACCTGGTTGGAAAATCATTTACCACCCTGCGTGATGCGCGGGTTACCCGGGAAGAACGGGACGAGGCAAAACAGTTTGCCCGCGAAGCAATGGACCGGGACGACAATTAATATACAAAAAGGAGGAGACGGGCCCGTATGACCGCTATTGACGCACCTGATGCCGACACAATTTGGGATTTTCGTTACAACAGCCGCCGTGGCAGGGTTATCTCCACTGACAACGACCCATGGCTGGAGCGGTGGGAGAGCATACTTGAAACCGCCCGACAGGGAAATGTACTGGAATTGGGATGCGGCAGCGGGCGCGACAGCCGGTATCTGACCGGGATGGGACTGAACCTGATTGCCAGCGATTATTCCCCGGCCGCACTGGAGGTCTGCCGCCGGCACGCGCCGCAGGCAGATGTCCGCTTACTCGACATTCGCTCTCCCCTCCCCTTTCATGACGGCGCATTCCGGATTGTCATGGCAAGCCTCTGCCTGCACTACTTCCCCTGGACTCAGACGACAGACATCATGACCGAAATCCGGCGGTGCCTTGCGCCGGGAGGTTTTCTGCTGGTGCGGCTCAACTCGACTGGCGATATCCACTATGGGGCCGCCGGTTACCCGGAAGTCGAGCCCAACCTGTACCGTGTCGATGGAGAGTTGAAACGGTTCTTCGACCAGGATGCGGTAGAGCACCTGATTGATCCGGAGTGGGAGGTACTCAGCCTGGAGGAGAAGACTATTAAACGGTATGAGTCACCAAAGGCGGTGTGGGAGGTTGTGTTGAAAAAACAATAGCTAACCCCGAAGTATGGTAATCGATGGTAAAACGTGGCATATTCGGAAGCGGCTATAGCCGGAAGCATCATGACCACCATACTCCAGGAGTACCGATGTCACTACAGAACACGTTACCACACCCCCGCATGACCACCCTCGCCAACGGTATCCAGGTCGTCACCCAGAACATCGCCGCCATGCAGAGCGTCGCCATCGGGATTCGCATCAACAGCAGTACCCGAAACGAACCGTCCGACATGGGGGGCGCGTCCCATTTCATTGAACATCTGCTGTTCAAGGGGACCCCGCTGCGCAGTGCAGACCGGATCTTGGAAGAGTTCGATTCGCTTGGGGCAAAAGCCAATGCCTACACCAGCCAGGAGGAGGTATTTTATTATGCGACCTCGCTGGCGTCCGCCCTCCCGGACACCTTTGCGATTCTGGCCGATATGTTTGTCAACTCGGTGCTGCCGATTGCAGAGGTCGAGAAAGAACGTGGTGTGGTATTACAGGAAATCTCCATGAATCAGGATAATCCGGGACGTTTTGTGTACAACCAGTTTCATCGCGGTTTCTGGCACGGGCATCCATTGGGAGCGCCGGTACTCGGAACGCCCGAGTCGATAGCATCCATCGCTCCGGACCGTCTGCTGGCGTACAAACGCAGCAGGTATACCGCCAACGCCACCATTGTCTCGGCAGCGGGCAATGTGGATCACGACAGTATTGTGGATCTGTGCGAAAAACGTCTGAACGGACTGCCGGCCGGTGCGATACCGGGGAGCGTACCTCCCGAAGGATGGCTGCCCGCCATAGCCGAACAGACCCATCACCAGCGCCCCATGGAGCAGACCCAGTTTTATATGGGGTACCCGATACCGTCTGCCGGCAGCAGACATCGCCACACTCTGGCCGTCCTGAACCAGATTTTTGGTTCCGGCATGAGTTCACGCCTGTTCCGTGAAGTCAGGGAGCGTCGCAGCCTGGCCTATTCCGTCTATTCCAGCATGTCTTCTTACACCGATTCGGGCGGGTTGCTGATCTTTGCCGGTACGAAACCGGAGCGGGCCAATGAAGCGGTTACAGTCTGTCATGGGGAACTGATGCGGTTTTGCAGCGAGACGGTCAGCGAGGAAGTGCTGCGCTCAGCCAAACAGCAGATTCGCAGCAAGCGCCTGATGGCTCTTGACGACTGCGAGATTCAGGTCAGGCGCATCTCCAATACCACCTCCATCCTGGGCGAGCCGGAGCCGATCGGATTGTCGCTGGAAGCAATCGCAGAAGTCACCGCCTCCGATATACAAGCCATGGCACAGGAGTTGTTCGGTTCTGTAGTGCCGCGTGTCGAGTCGGTGGGACCGGGAGATGGACCGGGGCTGCCGCAGTAAAAGCCCCGCTTCGGCAGCTAGTTACCGCAACATTTCTTGAATTTTTTCCCGCTTCCGCAGGGGCACAGATCGTTACGTCCAATCTTCTCCACATGGAGCGGTTGCTGCCGGTATTCAGCGTAGTTATCTGCTGTCCCATCCTCCATTTGCATATCTTCCATATCATAGCGGATGCTATTGGCATGTTCCTGCAAATTGGCTATGGCATCCGGCAATAAGTTAAAAAGAGCCGCCAGCAGTTTGGGGTCACTATTGGGGTCCTTTAGTTCAGCGCCTTCAGCGCTGTTGAATAGTTCCGGGATTTGATCAGGAAATGCTATCCCCATAACTATTGCATAGCATGCAGCAGTATCCGCTGCCTCGTCAAACTCATCAAACTCATCAAACTCATCAAACTCGTCAAATTCATCAAAATCGTCATCATCAAAAGGTTCTTCGCAATCATTACTCTCGTATTCGGCATGGTTATTAACCGGAGTTACCTCATCCCCTTCATCATCACCAAATATTTCTTCCGCATCAAAATCGTCAAAATCGGCTGATTCGGAATCATCCGAAAATTCATCGTCCATTCCCCAAATACCGGGATAAATCATAGTTGCTGTTATGAAACCATGTGCCCATTTTTGTATTCGCTGAATGTCATCTATCTTCATTGTGCCGATGTCATACGGAAATACCAGTTTTTCATCCTCGTTTTTTTTGACCATCCGATCGTAAGCTCTGAACAAACTGTCAAGCAGACGGTCACCATTTTTCCCGCTTTCCAGCTCAAACATTTCATTCCCAAAAACACACGGCAGCCAATCACCGGGCGGAATTACTTCCGGGAGGATTGCCAGCCCGTAAAGAAATCCGTGTAGTCCATCAATAGAGAGAACTTCTTCCTTGTTAATTGCACAGTCGAGAAGTTTGGTCAGGTTAGCTTTCTCCTTGTTTGTGAACATGTCATATCCTCGTTTCGGCTGTTTTAGATATTTTGCTAATAGCATATTTTGAACAGAGCAAATAGCGTTTTTTCCGAGATTCCTCTATTTTTTTATTCACAATAAAAATTGTGGCGACATGGTTTCAGTATCGAAGAATCCGCAGTATCTCAGTCAAGAAGTGTCGGATTTCTTCGATTGATCAGATCTGGTAGACGGAAACAATAAACCTCCAGGGTCTTTATGACCGAGGAGGCTGACGATGCTGCGTGATTTACGTATGGATAATGTCATTTTGCAGAGAATGCATAGCGCCATGAATATATTTCGTTTTCAATATATTCCAATGTGGTATTTAATGCCCTTAGAGGGTGGTATGGTAAATCTTTTAATTCATCGCTTTGGTTTGGTTTTGTGCGTTTTTTTACTTATGGGACTGGTAGCCGTCCCCGCAGCCTTTGCGTTGAAACTTAATGAGCCTGCTCCAGATTTTGTCCTCAACAATCTGAATGGCGAAAAGGTCAGTCTGGCGCGCTATCGCGGTAAAGTAGTGATACTGAATTTCTGGTCAACGACATGCGCGCCCTGTTTGGAAGAAATCCCGTCACTTTCCCTTCTTCAGGTGGATTTCAGAGGGCTATATAACGAGTAACGGGAATGAATTAAAGCGTGTCCTCTGTGATTCTGGCGATATGGATAAAATAGTCAGTGATTCCAATCTGCCATATAAACTGCAAAGGGAATTAAAAGAAGGTATCTGCACTTCACATAAAGTTAAAGAACACTTGATGGCTATTCTTGACGGTATGACAAAAGAACAGCGCGTTGCCCTAAAAGACTCTTTCCTGGCCAATGATTATGATATCAACGTGGTTGCCAATTGTTGAGGAGATGGATATTAACGCCCGTGTGGCGTTATGAGTTGTACTGGAGTAACCAGTCCGGCAAGCAGTTGAACAAGACCGTATCAACTTCTGGCAATCAGGTGCGTTGACTCGGGTATTATTTTTCGTCACGCAATACCGCATTGTCACCAATGCCATGCCGCTGCCTGATATGCTGCTTTTGCCACTTTTGAACAGAGCACCCGGCGTTTTTTTCGAGATTTTTTCCGTTTTTTTATGCGCAAGAAAAGTTTTTTGTTCCATTCCGCCATTTGGCGTAGCTGTGCCATTTTTGACACTTCATAACGTTCTGATAATATGAATGTTTTTGCACAGTGTAAAGAAACTTTACACTTTTAATTTTGGTAACTAACTAATTTTGTTGTTGATTATTGTTTATAAATAGTTTATTCAATCACGGTAATTGTGGCGCCATGGTTTGGGGAGCCCTTGAGGAGGTTGTATATAGAAAAAAACGCTTAAATAGCGGCTTCAGTGGGGCATAATTCAAGCGGACTTTCTACGCCGCTCTTCTTCCCA
>CAIYZD010000638.1 GCA_903930585.1 uncultured Geobacteraceae bacterium
ACTGACTATCTAATTTCTATAGTTATTATAATCAATAAACATGACAATGTGGTATACATAACTTGTACTCACTTTGTCCCAACCTCTTTGATTTACGGGTAATAACAAAGAGAATAAGTAATACAACCGCCATTGACTTAATAGGATAAATTACTATTTTAGGGGAAAAGGCAATGCCTTTAAAACAGATTTAGAAGTCTCTCCCAAAAAAAGAAACGAACCAGTGAGGTGTATTATGAAAACACATGAATACAAAACCAATATTGGCAAAGAGTTGGAAACATGGCGTGAGCGGCTTGCCGCTGTAACCGGCAGGATTGATGAACTTCCTTCCATTGAGAAGTACAGAATGACCCCGTATATCGAAGGGCTTCACATCCTTCTGACCGAAATGGATGATAGAATTGGCGAGCTTAAATTTTATAAAGGCAGGACTGTACATCCGCAGGTGGTTGAAAAAGAGGCCTGCAACTTCAATGAGTGTGAGGGAGTTCGCTACGACTACGATTTCGGTGGCTAGGGAAACGACAAAAATAGACAATAAAACTGTTGGCCTTTACTTTTAAAGGCGAAGAGAGGTAAAATTTTGGGGTAGCAATAGCTACCCCTTTTTTTGGTGCTCAAGCCAACATTCATGGCTACCCTGGTTTGGGCAATCCATCCCCATGAGCGGATCCGCCGATTAGGCCATGCTGCTCAGGCGTGCCCTCCCTTGACCTGGGCGAATTCCCGGTAGATATCGCGAACTTTTTTTCGCAGTTGTTTTAGCCTATCAGACTGCTCTTTGGAGAGCCAGCGCGGCTCGCTGATGGCGTAGAGACTTTTGTGCATGTCGTCAATAAATGATTCGGTGACATTGCACCACTCGTCATTACAGATTGAGGTCATCTCCGCCGCCTTGGTGGTATCCATCTGCAACTCCACCTTTGCTGCCTGCATGGAGACAAAGATATTTTTGACGTTTTGCAAAATGGCTGATTCTCCCGGGAGGGAGGGGTTCTCTTTTTTACTCAATCGCTTAATGGCCTGATAGTGCGTGACTTCCTCAGCGGCCAACAGGGTGAATATGCCTACAAGCCCCGGTTCGTGGCACTCTTTGGCCAGCTGCCGGTAGAAAATCTCGCCGTCTTTTTCCATCTGCATGGCAAATTGGTAGATATCCATAGTGACTCCTTACTCTTCCATCAGGAAGTGCTTACCGCCCATCCATGGATACAAAGTGAACACCGTCACGCACATTTCCTTGGGCAAAGCACTGTCCCCTGATCACTCTTTTCCCCCCAGAACGAGGGGTTCCCTCGCATCCGCAAGTCCAGGGCTCACCACTCTGGGCCGGGGGTTGCAAGCAATCCTTGATTTCACAAGAAAGTTGTTCCAGGGTAAAGGGTTTGGTGAGGCATTTGGCAAAACCTCCCTTGTTGCCGGCAACTTTTGCCCGCAAATCAGGATCGCCGGAGATCATCATAACCTTAGTGAAAGGCGCGCGTTGTTTGATCCATACGAGC
>CAIYZD010000639.1 GCA_903930585.1 uncultured Geobacteraceae bacterium
CGATGGTGAGTGTCTTTGTTGCTCCGTTGCTCCCGGTATGCAGAAGAATCTGTTCAACAAAATCCCCGCCTCCCAGCACTCGGCTATCCTTCAACTCCCGCTCGGACGACTCGTCGGAGCGGAACATTCCTATCCCGACCAGATCAGTCCTGCGCCCCATGGAAATGCCGTCATTGATGAAGAGTCGGTAGCGTTTGCGGGCAACGGAGCTGGTCTTGGCAAAGCGGGATAGTATCTCAGCCGTTTCCTGTCCGGAGAGTTCATTGTTATTCATAACGACAGAGTGTCCGGACCAGGGGTAGTGGTCGAGTTCGTCGAGTGTGGTGACCAGTCCGGCGCGAAGCGGGTTCAGGTGAATATAGCGCACAAGTTCGAGCAGGTATGTTTCCTCTTCACAGACAAGCGATTTGTAGCGATTTTGGAAAAGATGGCCGGTGCGGGCATGGCGGAGATTGAATGTAACGGCATAACCGGTCAGCAGTCGTCTCATGAATTTTGCAAGAGGAAAATCATTGGTTCGCAGCAACAGGTGAAAATGGTTCGATAACGTCGCCCAGGCAAGGCAAACTATACCTGTTAATTCGAGGAGCCGGGAAAGACGCTGTACGAAATCAAGGCGGTCGTCATCGCTGGTAAAAATATCCCGTTTCTCAATGCCCCGTACAATTACATGCTGGAGCAGGTTCGGTATGTCGATTCGAGCGGTTCGTGGCATGGTAGAAAAATAGCAGATACGCTTGAGTTGGTAAAGTTTTTAAGAACGTCCCCATAGCCCCCTTAAATCAAGACAATTGGATGATCTGGTTCAGGCGCCGGCATACCTGATTAAATAGAGCATCTGACAATTTCCCGAGCTGATGGGGTTTTGCATTCCGCAATCGCCAATCAAAGGATTTGGGCTGATGACAAAGCACATAGCTTGTTTTCCCTGCTTGTTTTCCCTTCGTCTTCCCGACTGTCACGGCAAAGGGATTGTCAGCATTATACTCTGCTGTAGTCATCGGCAACCCGATAACCAGTAAAGTTTTTTCGTTGAAAACTCGTGGCGAGAGAACAAGGAATGGGTGAATATCACGCATTTCCTGCCCCACCTGCGGGTTGCAGTCGATCCAGATAATCTCTTTTCTATCAGGAACCCAGATGGCGGAATTCACAGATACTAAAGACTTTATGGCTACCATCTCTCCGCCCCGATAGCTTCAGTCGCCATAACTTCACCACCGTGCCGGGACGGGTCAAAGTGCTTCAGTCGCTCTTCCAATGACATCGAAATATCGGTAATTTGGGTAATGACCACATCCCCATCTACAACCTTGATACGAACTTGCTGGTCAAGGTGCAAATGCGCCTCACTGGCTACGGACAGGGGTAAACGGACACCGAGACTATTTCCCCATCGTTTAATGTTGAGAATTGCTTCTGCCATGGCTGATCTCCAATCTAAACCATAAATGTATAAACGTAAGTATATACAATGTTGTTTAATTGTCAAATAGTTTCAATCGAATACAATGCCAATCCAACATTAAAAATCCAACATTTATAATTTTGCTTTTTTAAGATAGTGCCGCTTGAACCAGAAAAATGGTCGTAAGGGGATATATAGCCAGAAGAGGTAGTCAGGAAGTGAGCATTCGACAAAATCCGAGTGGTTCGTGGCATGGTAGAAAAATAGCAGATACACTTGAGTTAGTAAAGTTTTTA
>CAIYZD010000640.1 GCA_903930585.1 uncultured Geobacteraceae bacterium
CCGGGGGGCGAATTCACTCCCTGTCCCATCTTGGAGTCAAGGTCATCAATACTTCCCTGGACAACCGACGTGCTGAGACGGGTAACCTTCCGGTCGGAAGCGACATCGATGCCACGCAGAACAACGCCGGAGACATTTTTACCCGATGAAAGCATGACCTGATTGTAGATAAAGGGTGTTGCCGCCTGAACCCCTTTAAATGCTTTCAACTGCTCGATTATCGCCTGATAATCCTCCATCGGCGCGCCGCTCCTGATGACGACTATATGAGCATTTGTGCCGAGAATCTTTTCCTGCAAATCATTTTCAAAGCCGGTCATGACCGCCAGTACGACAATCAACGCCATAACGCCGAGCGAAACGCCTGCGGTGGAAATAAACGTGATGATTGAAATAAAAGTGGATTTCCGTTTGGCTTTCAGATAGCGCAAGCCAATAAACAGTTCGAATGGCATCGTCTATTTTACTTCCTTGCGTAACTGCGGAAACAAAATGACATCCCGGATCGAAGCTGAGTCGGTCAACAGCATTACCAGGCGATCGATGCCGATTCCTTCACCTGCCGTGGGGGGAAGGCCGTACTCCAGGGCGCGGACATAGTCCTCATCCATATAGTGGGCCTCTTCGTCACCTTTGTCTTTCTCGGCAACCTGAGCAAGAAACCGCTCTTTCTGATCGACCGGATCGTTCAATTCCGAGAAGGCATTGGCAATTTCACGCCCGCCGATGATCAATTCGAAACGATCGACAATTTCAGGATCATAGTCGTTTTTGCGCGATAACGGCGAAACCTCGGTGGGGTAGGCCGTGATGAAGGTCGGCTGGATCAGCTTGTGTTCGGCCACCTCCTCGAAGATCTCCATCAGGAGTTTGCCGTAGCCGATCTCCTCCGGAAGTGACAATCCGATGCTGCGGGCGTAGGAGAGGGCGAGGTCGCGGTCATCCAGCTGTTTTGCTTCTATGTCGCCATACTCCAGAATAGCCTCGCGGACCGTCAACCGTTTCCAGGGGCGCTGAAAGCTGATGTCAAGTCCCTGGTTGGTAAAGTCAAGCGTACCGAGGACCTCCTGCGCTACGTGGCAGAACAGCTCCTCGGTGAAATCCATCAGGTCTTCATAGGTTGCATAGGCCTGGTAAAATTCCATCATGGTAAATTCCGGATTGTGGCGTACGGAAATGCCTTCATTGCGGAAGTTGCGGTTGATCTCGAAGACCCGGTCCAGTCCTCCCACCACCAGTCGCTTCAGATACAGCTCCGGGGCTATGCGGAGATAGAGCTCCATATCGAGCGTGTTGTGATGGGTAATAAACGGCCGTGCCGTCGCTCCTCCCGGAATCTGGTGCATCATCGGCGTTTCAACTTCGAGAAAATCACGCTCGGTCATGAAACTGCGGATCAAATTGACGATGCGGGAGCGCTTGATGAATATTTCACGCGCTTCAGGATTTACAATCAGGTCGACGTAACGCTGGCGGTAGCGCGTCTCCACATCGGTCAATCCGTGAAATTTTTCCGGAAGGGGCAAGAGTGATTTGACCAGCAGTCGTATCGTGCGGATATGCAGGGAGAGTTCGCCGGTTTTGGTGCGAAACGGGAAGCCTTCGGCGCCAATGATATCGCCGATGTCGAACGTGTCGAAAGCGGCGAACGCTTCTTCACCGATTTCGTCTTTTTTGACATAGAGCTGAATGCGCCCTTTGCGATCCTGAAGCTGGATAAAAGCGGCTTTACCAAATGATCTGCGCGCCAGGATACGCCCGGCGACGCTGATGCTGTCCCCTGTGGCGTCGAGCTGTTCTACAGCTCCGTATGCGGCCAGTATGTCTGCCGAGGTATGCTGCGGTTTAAAGTCGTTGGGGTAGGGGTTTATGCCCGCTTCCCACAGCGCGTCGACCTTGCGGCGCCTTTGAAGCAGGAGTTCACTGAGTTCTTCCATGGTGGTGATGCAACCTTTCACAACAAAGATGATTCCGGGGAATTAAGCAGGTAAAAATATCTGCAACGTTCCGGCACGTCAAGAAAAAAAGGATTTAGCGACGCTTCGCGGATTATACCGCGAAAACGCCTGTTCGTGTCACTGTACCCTGAGAATACTGTTACTAAGCGTGCTCGTGTTGTCCAGATGTAAAAAATAGGTATCCGCCACAAAAAGGCTGTTCCCGTCGGTCGTGATGCCGGCTGGTGAAAGAAGTCCGATGCCCGGTATCAAATGCAGGGTAGTGACCTTCTGAGTGCCTATATTGATCATACGGATGAGACCCAGAAACGAGTCCGTTACGTACAAATTTGTGCCATCCGTGGTAATACCGTTAGGCTGGTAGAAGGTTGCTTTGGTCCCTGTGCCGTCAAGGGTACCGTTGTCGAGACCTATTTTTCCGGAACTGCCGGCAAACGTTGAGACTTGTCCCGTTTTGACCTCAATTTTGCGGATGGTCCGGTTGTTGGTATCGGTCAGGTAGAGATTGGTTCCAGTGGGCGTTCCTACAGCAGTAATGCGACCCGGCATGTTAAAGCGCGCCGCATCCTTATATTCATCTGTATTGCCTGGTGCGTATGGTGTACCAGCCAGGGTGGAAACGGCCCAGCTGTTTTTATCAATCCAGCGGACGGTGTTGCTGGAATCCGTAACGTAGAGATTGACTCCGTCGGTTGTTATGCCGGTTGGCTGATTGAAGTACACCGCAGTTCTTTCGGTAGAATCCACATAGCCGGCCATACCGGTATTGCCGATTGTAATCACCGTGTGCGTATTATCAGGTTCTGCTGCCCTCTTGATGACGCGGATACAATTGTTACCGGAATCCGCGACGTAAATATTCGTGCGGTCCATCGTGATGCCCATTGGACGGTAAAAGTATATCTTGCTCCCTAAGTCCTTGTCTTTGCACGTAAGGGTTTCGGATGTAACCGCTCCTGAAAGTTTGTCCCAGTTTATCTGCCGGATGAGGTTGTTCATATAATCGGCAACATAGAAGGTGGTCCCGTCAAGAGTAGTAACATCGACCGGCTGGTTGAAGGTGGCTGTGACGGTGTTGCCGCTGTAATTGGCAAATCCGGAAGTTCCAGGGGTGCCTGCGAATATGGAAGCCGAGGCCGAGTGATTTGCAAATGTAAGCGCGCTCTGAACAGCACCCCCGATCATAGTTGTCGAGTATGGAAGAAAGGCTGGGAGTTTGTTGACGGTTGTTGACGATGCAGTCGTAGAGCCGCCGCAGCCGGAAAGAGCGACAACGAGAAAAAATGCAACTATGAAAAATAATGGTGCGAATTTCTGCATAAACGGGGGTCTCCTCGTAACAACAAAAGAATAAAAATGCGATTTACCGGGTTTCCCCGTCTTTTTTCTTGCGTCGTGTTTTGGGTGC
>CAIYZD010000641.1 GCA_903930585.1 uncultured Geobacteraceae bacterium
CCTTAAATTGATTAATGAGAAATGTACAGAGGGCAATGGAGGGTTTGCTGACAAATCGCTTGGGCTGTGGCGGTTGTCGGACATAAAAATGCCCTGATCGGATATGCGTATTCTCTTTATAGCCATGGCGGGTAGTATTCACACCGCGCGCTGGATAAATCAAATTGTTGATCAAGGGTGGGATCTTCACTTGTTTCCATCGGAGCGTTCGACTATTCATCCAGAATTGCGTAACATTAGCATTCATGATCGGTTGATACGTTCTGGTAATGTGGGCGAGAATGTGAAACAGGTTAAATCGCTGCCATGGCCATTTCCAGGTAGTGATCACTTGGCAAACAGAATGCTAGGTAGGCTAAGGGACGTGGAGCTTTCGAGTTGGACAATAACCCAAAGCCAAAGACTTGCGCGTTTAATTGACAAAATTAAGCCAGACATTATTCACTCACTGGAGATCCAGCACGCTGGCTACTTGTCCCTAGCAGCGAGGGAGCGTCTCGGAGGCAGGTTCCCCTCATGGATCGTGACTAACTGGGGGAGTGATATTTACCTCTTTGGCCGGCTTGCTGAGCATGTTGAAAAGATTAAAGCTGTGTTATCCGCTTGTGACTATTATGATTGCGAATGTCATCGTGATGTAAAATTAGCACGTGCTTTTGGTTTCAAAGGGGAAGTTCTTCCTGTATTGCCAAATACTGGTGGCTTCGATATCACACGGATGCACCAGTTTCGCCAGGCTGGTCCAACATCGGTAAGAAGTCTCATCGTATTGAAGGGATATCAAACCTTTGCTGGGCGGGCGTTGGTTGGTTTACGCGCTATTGAACTGAATGCCGATGCTCTCAAAGGTTACAGTGTCGCAGTCTATTCAGCAAGTGAGGATGTCAAGATTGCTGCCGAGTTGGTCAGTCACACTACCGGTATCCCAGTTGAGATTATCCCAGAATCTTCTCATGAAGACATGTTGCGGTTACACGGTCGTGCACGGGTGTCTATTGGTTTAAGTATTGGTGATGCGGCAAGTACATCCATGATTGAAGCCATGGTTATGGGTTCTTTCCCTATTCAATCTTGCACTGCTTGTGCTGATGAGTGGATCGAGGATGGAATATCAGGGCTTATTGTACCACCAGAAGATCCTGAGCCCATCGCAGCGGCTATCCGCCGTGCGTTGACCGATGATAATCTGGTAGATCGCGCAGCGGAGATCAACACACAGTCTGCCTGCGAGCGGTTGGATTATCGGTTGATCCAACCCCAAGTAATTGCAATGTATGAAAAGGTGGCAGCAAAATAAAAATCTGGTCATATCCGCTGACTCGGATTTGATGTTGGAAACTGCCCAAATAAACTAAATGAGGTTCAATAAACAATGTTTAGAAACAAAATACTATTGATAACCGGCGGCACTGGCTCTTTCGGGAATGCCCTGCTGCGTCGTTTTATTCATACAGATATAAAAGAAATTCGTATTTTCAGCCGAGACGAGAAAAAACAGGAAGACATGCGGATCGACCTAAACAACAGCAAGGTTAAATTCTATATTGGCGATGTCCGCAACTACGACAGCGTATTTTCTGCACTAAATGGTGTTGATTTAGTTTTTCATGCTGCTGCACTGAAACAGGTGCCGTCTTGCGAGTTTTATCCTATGGAAGCAGTTCGCACTAACATCTTGGGTGCAGAAAATGTTTTAAATGCAGCGTTAGCTAATAATGTAAAGAAAGTCATTACCTTGAGTACCGACAAGGCCGTCTATCCAATCAATGCTATGGGCATGTCTAAGGCAATGATGGAGAAGCTAATGGTGGCAAAGGCCCGCATGACTGATGGAAATAAGACAGTTTACACAGGGACCCGCTATGGCAATGTTATGGCTTC
>CAIYZD010000642.1 GCA_903930585.1 uncultured Geobacteraceae bacterium
CATGTCAGGAAGATTACAATGGCGAAACTGTTTGGCAGAGAGGTTGACGGCCATTCTGAGAGGAGACAACCCCTCCGCCAGCCAGTCTGCCAGTTGACGGCAGGCGGTTTCCAGAATCATAGTGCCCATCTGGATTATAAGTCCGGATTCTTCGGCAATCGTAATAAACGAGTCTGGCATAACTAAACCACGCTCTTTATGCTGCCAGCGCACCAGCGCCTCAACGCCCACTACCCTTCCGGAATTCGCCTCGACTTGCGGCTGGTAGTACAGAATAAATTCATTCCTCTCGATCGCCAGTCGGAGGTCGTTTTCCAGCTCAAGCCTTTCGTGAGCGGTAGTATGCATCTCACGCTTGAAAAACTGGTAGTTATTTCTTCCCTGTGACTTTGCATGGTACATGGCGGTGTCGGCATTCTTCATGAGTTCTTCGACCGTCTCGCCGTCATGCGGGAACACGCTGACGCCTATACTTGCGCTGGTGGAAAGTTCGTAGCCATCAAGCATATATGGTTGGGAAAGGGTGTGCAATATCTTATCAACAAAATGTACCGAGGCTATGCCTGACTGGATCTCCGGCAAAACGACCACAAACTCGTCGCCACCGAGGCGAGCGACGATATCGGAGTGACGGACGGAATCCTTCAAGCGAACGGCAACCTCAAATAGCAGCATGTCACCCACATGGTGCCCCAATGAGTCATTGATGTTTTTGAAACGATCCAGATCCAGAAACATGATGACAAGGTGATGTCCGGTCCGTTTAGCCTGTTCCAGCGCCTGGGAGAGCCGTTCGTTGAGACTGAAACGGTTGGGAAGATTGGTAAGAGAATCATGATGCGCGAGATGCTCGATTTTTTGCTCAGCCTGTTTGCGTTCGGAGATATCAGAAAACCCTGCAATATAGTATACCACTTCACCCTGTTCGTTTCGGATCACAGTGATGGAGAGCCATTTGGGATAGTAGCTGCCGTCCTTGCGTTTGTCCCAGATCTCTCCCTGCCAACAATTGTTGGTTAACAGCGATTTCCACATCGCTACGTAAAATTCTTTCGGTTCTCTGCCGGAGTTAAGTATACGGGGATTCTGGCCAAGCGCATCTTCCTGAGTATAACCGGTCAGTCGGGAAAATGAACTGTTAACCGCTATAATCTTGTTGTCATAGTTGGTTATGACCAACCCCTCGGCACTATGTTCGAATACCTTGGCCAATAGCAGTTTCTGATCAAGTACCTCCTTTATATGCGTGATGTCGGTGAAGGTGATCACTGCACCCTCTACCTGACCGGTTTCTGTCCTAAAGGGTAAAACGCGTTTCAGCAACCATTTCCCGTAAGTGGAAAAGCGTTCTCTTTCGATCGGGACTCCGTCTTCAAGTACCTTCCGGATATCAGCCAGCATTTCCTCCTGGTTGGAGAGACGAAAGGCGATGTTGTCAATAGGACGCCCTATATCCTGAGGGAGCAGATTAAATGATGTGGATATGGCTGCGTTAAAGTTACGGATGCGCATATTGCGATCAAGGAATATCGTCCCGATGTCGGTGCTGGAGAGCAGGTTGTTATAGTCAGTGGTAAGTTGTATCAATTCCAGATTTTTACGCTCGAACTCCGAATTGACGGAGTAGAGCTCTTCGTTGACGGAATGAAGCTCTTCGTTAGTACTCTGCAGTTCCTCATTGGTGGCCATCATCTCCTCGTTGCTGGTCTGCAACTCCTCGTTGCTGGTCTGTAGTTCCTCAATGGTCGTTTGGAGATTTTCACTGGAAGAGAGTAGTTCCATCTCCAGATCAACTATATGCCGGCGGTAGTGGGCAATCACATCCTGATCGCCGTCCGGTTCAATCTGTTGTTGAACCGGTTCACGCTGCCTGATCCGCTCGAAGGAAACGTGGTAATGAGTTGTGCGGGTCTTGTCATCAAGCAGGGGGTCTACGGTAACATCAATCAGGAATTCCTTACCGCAACTGTTGACGCGGACATTGCGGCTTGCCACACATTGTCTGGTTTTGTCGACCCTTTCCAGTGCCGTACCAAGTGCGATATGCAGATTATCCCCGACAAGAAGCAAGATGTCTTTCTCAACGCGTCCATCAGGCATCTTAAGGTATTCCGCCACATTGCCGAAATAGTGGATGATCTCCCGTTTTTCATTAATCAACACTCCGGGAGGCATATGTTTGCGCAGCAGTACATCGTAATCGTACAGCACCTGCCGGTCCAGAATGGCCTGCCGCGTCGTGGACGGTTGTCGATTCAGCACCGGCGGCTTGGCTTTTTCATGCCCGATCATGTCACGATCAATGGCCAGTTTGAGATCGCGCTGTTTACGAAACAGTTTATACTTGTTCGATATAACTTCGAATTCTCCTGCATAGGCACCCAGGCCTTCACTGCTCCCCTGGAAGAGAACTCCGTTTTTCTTAAGCGCAAAATGAAACAGAGCGATGGCCTTTTCCTGTACCTCCGGCAGGAAATAGATGAGGAGGTTGCGGCAACAAATCAGATCCAGCCTGGTGAAAGGTGGATCACTCAACAGGTTGTGAGCCGCAAATACCACCATTTTACGGAGCTGCGTTGTGACCTTAAAATGGTTGTCCCCCTCTTTTTTAAAAAACCTGTCCAGTCTTTCCTGAGTGACATTGGACAGTTGCTCCTGGTTATATATACCCCGAGAGGCGGTCTCCAACGAGCTCCTATGAACATCTGTGGCAAAAACGGTTACTTTCCCGGCAAAGTTGAGTTGTTCGGCCTGTTCCGCCAAAAGAATTGCCAGAGAGTATGCCTCTTCACCGGTCGCGCATGCAGCTGACCAGACCCGCACATCCTCACCCTGGTTCAAATCGGCAAACAGTTGGGGAAGAACGGACTGTTCCAAATACTGGAAGTTTTTTTTGTCGCGGAAAAACTCCGTCACACCAATCAACAGATCCTTGTAAAGCGCTTCCAGTTCATTCGGGTCACCCGAAACAATAGATGCATAGTCGGAACTCCTGGGGATCTGGAGTAACTCCATACGGCGCATAATGCGACGTCCCACGGTAGC
>CAIYZD010000643.1 GCA_903930585.1 uncultured Geobacteraceae bacterium
AGTCTCGCGCTCGCCCATGATTGGCCGGAGACTGTGGAAATTTGACTCGTTCGGGAAAAACCACCGAGTCCCGCCCGCGCCAATTTTCCACAGACTCCGAGAAAGGTAAAAACCAGGAGGGGTTGGAATGTATGGTTGTTTGTCTGCGCCTGTTTTACGCCCGCCATCACCCCACCGTTTGCTGCTCGCTGAGTCTGATCAATCACCACGCATTGCTTTCATGCAAACCTCATACAGGCAAAAAAGTGCAGCCCCCTCCAGAGCTGCACTTCCTATACCGACCTAAAATCTTCAGCCTATTTCTTTTTTGCAGCCTTCTTCGCCGCCCAATAAGCCTTCATCTTCGCCGACTGTTTAGCCTTGGCTGCAGCACTCATCTTCTTCCGCTTCTTTTTGGCAGGAACAGCTACGACGACGATTTTTTTAACAGCAGCGGATTTGCCAGCATTGATCTTCGCCCAGCGCTTCTTTTGAGCCGCCTTGATATTAGCCAAACCAGCAGCACTGTGTTTGCGCTTGGCTTTGGGTTTGGAGGATGAAGCCGGGGTTGATCCTAGCAGTGAAACTAGTTCTTGTTCCAGTGCCACAATCCGTTCTTTAAGATTGGCGGCTTGTCTTAATTGTGCAGGTGTTAGATTTGTAATACTCATGACGATAGTAGACCACACTATTGGTCAGATGTTCAATCAAGTAATACACCCAATGCCCGCCAACAACTAGCTCACAAAGTTCCGCCAACTCCTCCCTCACACATCATTATCATAGCCACGACCGAGGCCACTATCCCTACCATCACCGTATCCCCGACAACTGCAAATGGCGTTAGCCCCAATTTCCAAGCTGTCCCCTCGCTCTCACAGTAGACCGGCAATTTATACGGACCTTCAGTGGTTGAGTCTTTCACCACCATAAACGCCTGCCTATTCGTCAAGGAGTGCTGAACTGGTGAGAGAGAAGCAGCCGTTCCGGGTTTAACGAAGTTCGGCTTCGTATTCTTGGCGATCAGTTCTAGGTTTGGTTTAAGATAATATGCCCGGCGCAGAACCTTGCCGCCATTCTCCCGCTCCTCGTCGTACGTCACCAGCAATTCATGGTCTGGACTCTGGAATAACGCCAGTTTCGGATCTGGGGCTGGTTCGGAGTAATTGTTTAGGTCATCATTGTTCCAGAGCTTGTAGGTCAGGCTGTATTCATGGACGGTTTTGCAGCCAGTCGAGCACATTAACAGAGCGGCCAGAAAAACGTTGGCGAGTTTCGTTCTCAGATTCAACATTTGGGATAAACGTGCGAACTTTATAAACAGATTACGGCACCACTCCTCGATAAAACCGCTGCTGATTGTTCGTTGCGGCAGGGTCGCGGAACTTCATAGTGGTGTTGGTGCTGGTGAAGTTGGTCAATACCGCCCAATTCAAAAGGTTGGTGGAAACATCGATTCGACAGGTCATGCCGGTGGAAACCATCAGCGTCAATCCCGGCCCACCGCTGACCACCGTCTGGGTGGCGCTCAAGCTCATCACAAATGCGTTGGAACAATAGAAACTCACGCTGCTCGTCGGAGAATAATTGCCAGTGGGATCGACGGCATACGCTTTCACTGTGTTCGTGCCCACAGGTAATGCAATGGTTGACGCCCAATTGGTGAATCCGTTCGTTGTGCCTGCCAATGCCCATACGTTGGTGTTAAGTTGATAAAAGACCCCAGCTACCCTGACATTGTCCCCGGCCGTGCCCTGAACTTTCTTGGCCGGGACGGCAAAGCGAGAGTTTGCTACCGGGTTGGTGAGGGTGAGTGTTGGTTTGTTAGTGTCCGCGAAATTAATGGTCAACGTCAGGTTGGATTGCATGAGGAAGGGCAGCGCAGCGTTGGTGCTGGTCATGCCGCCGAGCCAATTCGTGGCGATAGTCCAGTTCACGAACTTGTGGCCGTTGATGGCGGTGGCCGTGTTGGTATAGCGGCGACCGATTTCCAGCCATGCGTTGCTGTAGTTCGGCGACAACGTGCCTGCACCGTTGGCCGCAATCCGCAGTTGGTTGGTAACCACATAAACAAAGGTTGCGCTGTTGGTGGTGGATTTGTTGCCAGTGGCGTCAACGGCGAACGCCTGCACCGCGTTTGTGCCGGGCAACAGGCTTACGTCCTCCCACCAATTCGTCCAACTGTTTGTTGTCACAGCCTCATTCCAGCCAGCACCGTTCAACTGATACCAGACGTTTGTAACCTGCATATTGTCCCCAGCCGTTCCTTTGATTGTGAACACT
>CAIYZD010000644.1 GCA_903930585.1 uncultured Geobacteraceae bacterium
ATATAAAGGGTCAAGTGACAAGGAAAAGGGATTTTTTCCACCTCTGTAATGTGGCGGTATTCGGCATGCATAATCAGAAAATGAAAAAACATATGAAAGAGCAGATCAGTCAAGCCAGAAAACTTGATTCCATAGGGACTTTGGCCGGCGGGGTGGCGCACAATCTGAATAATGTCCTGACAGTAATTGTCGGCGCCACTGCGCTGCTCGAATTGAATGCCACAAATGATCCGGAACAGAGAACCATTATTGAGCTGATCAACAATTCCACCAGGCGAGCCGCCGAAATTATAAAAAGCCTGTTGGCATTTAGCTGCAGACAGACATTCCATAAACAATCTGAAAATGTGGGCACCGTCGTGAAGTGTATGCAGGATTTTATTGGCCGGATAATCGGAGATAAAATCATGCTGACGACATATCTGCCCGATGAACCGCTTGCAGTGATGATCGATCGTGGCCAGATCGAACATGTGCTGATGAACCTGGCTGCAAACGCCAGAGATGCCATGCCTGATGGCGGCATATTGGACATAGCTGTGTCACGTATCGAAAATGACGGAGACATACCTGAACTTGAAGGATGTCTCCCAGGAGGTTATGCCCAGATAACGGTTTCTGACAGTGGAACCGGAGTAAACTCAGTTACACAGCAGAGAATCTTTGAACCGTTTTTTTCGACAAAAACTCTAAACGGTGGGGACGGTTTAGGACTTTCAGTGGTTTATGGAATAATTAACCAGCATGATGGCATAATACATGTTTTCAGTGAGCCTGGTGAGGGCACATCTTTTAAAATTTTTCTTCCGCTCTATAACGATCAAATATAGTAAAAGTTTCATTTTTTACTACCACCCCGTTCTCGGGCTATTAACTATGGAGTCCTGATAAATGGCATTTACCTTCTTTTTTCGAGATTTACCGGTGCTTGAGTATGCCGTGGATCAATCTATCAGGCTTGCCATGGGGCGTATGAAAATGAAGGTATGGGATGCCGGCAGTGCGCTTGGCCAGGAACCCTACACGTTGGCGATTCTGTTTGCGGAGCGTTTGGGAGCCACCTTCAATAATTTATATATTGATGCAACTGATTACGACAGTGAGAACAATTTTGGTGGAATTGTAAAGCAGGCAACTTACCGGTATGACGAGTTGCAACGAATGCCGCCTGATGTCTTTACCACATATTTTGAATCACTCGGTGACGATTTATATCAGGTCTGCAGCAAGGTGCGCTCACGAGTTTTTTTCCAGTATCACGACCTGCTCACCCTGAAACCGATCGGTTTTGATTATGCGTTAGTGGTCTGTAAAAATGTACTGCTCCATTTCCAATATTATGAGCGGATCGAGGTCATAAAGATGTATCATCAGGCTCTGTCACCCGGTGGTTTTTTGGCTATGGAAAACACCCAGAAGATGCCGGCTGAGATTGCACATCTGTTTGAACAGGTAGTGCCGGATGCCCAGCTCTATAGAAAGAAATGAGAGTTATACAGATACGATTTATTCGGGCCATGATTTTCCGATCGTCCATGACGCCGAAGTAATTATTCTTGAAAATGACATCTGAAATTATTCTCTTGGATAACCCAAAGGCTTAATGAGATAATGAGGTTATCATGTTTGTGAACCAGCCGTCTAAAGCAATCGGTAAACTTAAGGTCGAATCTCCCGTTGATCGTTTGGGGGTGGTGTTATGACAATTGTCGAATTTTCAGACGATGGCATCATTACCAGGGAGTTGGATGGAAGAATACGTACCTGGAACAAGGGAGCTGAAAAGATCTTTGGTTACAGGCCGGACGAAGTAATTGGGAAGCATATTTCGCTGCTTGTTCCTGATGAGCTTTTGGCTGAAGAAACAAACTTACTGGAAAGGCTTACCTTTGGATTGGCTCTGTTCAAGCGGGTCATTGAGGTACATGGAGGCAATATCTGGGTGGAGTCGGGTGGCGTTGGGATGGGCTCTTGTTTTTGCTTTGAGCTTCCTCTCGTCACGGAGGTTACATGAAGCTCTCACTGGGGAAAATCATCTCGTTAGCGTGTGGTTCCATCACGCGCAGGCTGTATCTACATACGACCATCGTTGCCATCTTTCTTCTGGTCGTTATTACCATAACAATCTGGACCGGAAATACCCTTACCATGATCACCGCGATCGCCCGTTTTGAGAGGACCCACACCGTTTCCCTGGTTGAAGCGCTTGTGGCTTTCATTGAGTATCATGAGCATAAAAAGCCGGAGGATCTGGAGTCGTTTCATGCAAAAATGGCTATTACCCAATCCTACAACAGGGTTTTCAGCCGTTTACTCGATATGCGAAAAGACACACCCGAAGCTGAATTTGTACGGGTTCTGGAAAGAACCTTCAGCGAAACTGATCATAAAACGGCGGTGATCATTGTTAACAGGATAAAGGTTCTGTACTGGCATCCGATTCTGAAAGCTCTGGTTGCTGACGCAGCAGGTGCGAATGCGGCGGGGGAAAAATTAAAGGTTCAGGTAGCGCACTTCCTTGCGACTAACAATGAGGTAGAACAGGCAGCCCTCTTCGCAGATATTTATAAAACAAGAAAAGAATCCATTTTATACGAGACCTCTTTTTCAAAGGGGTGTAGTGCCCTTTCCAATGAAATATCCTCGTATATAAATTATATCACGATCGCCCTGCTGATTATCTCAGTCGGATTCACCGGCTTTCTGGCGTATATGATTTCGAAAACAGTCATCAAGGAGGCGGGAAGGTATACATCAGACCTGGAAAAGGAAATCCAGATTCGCAAGCAGACAGAAGAGGCCCTGATTGAGTCGAAAACCCTGGTTGAAGCGGTAGTGGAAAATGCTCCACTCATGATTTTTCTCAAAGAGGCGACAGATCTGCGTTTCGTTTTATTCAATAGCGCCGGTGAGGAGCTTCTGGGTTATGACCGCGAACTGTTGCTCGGCAAGAACGACCTGGATCTTTTCCCTCCCGAACAGGCAGCCAACTTCGTGGCCAAAGATCGGGAAGTGCTTGATGGTGAGCCCGGTATTCTGGATATCCCGGAAGAACCTGTCATGACGAAAAAGAATGGCCTGCGGTTTCTTCACACACGGAAGGTCTGCATTCGAGGCGGAGATGGGGTCACAAAATATTTGCTCGGCATCTCCGAAGACATCACCGAGCGCAAGCGGGATAAGGAGATAATCGAAAATCGACTTGTATCACTGACACAGCCGCTGGACAGCGGATCAATATCCTTTGAAGAGCTGTTCAACCTGGATGAACTGCAGCACATTCAGAATGCCTTTGCCGAGGCGACCGGAGTGGCATCCATAATCACCACCCCTGAAGGCATACCTCTCACCAGACCAAGTAACTTCTGCCGATTATGTAAAGACATTATCCGCACGTCGGAAAAAGGGCTGGCAAACTGCATAAAGTCAGACAGTGTCCTCGGAGAATTCAATCCATCCGGCCCCGTTGTCCAGCCATGCATGAGTGGAGGACTCTGGGACGGCGGGGCAAGCATCACCGTCGGCGGCAGGCATATTGCCAACTGGCTGATCGGGCAGGTCAGGAACGAGGCGCAGGACGAAGAGAAGATGCTGGAATACGCCGATGAGATCAATGTTGACCGGGAGCTGTTCAGAACTGCGCTGGCGGAAGTTACAACCATGTCAAAAGAACGTTTTGACAAGGTTGCACTGTCGCTCTATCTGCTGGCCAATGAATTATCCCAAAAGGCGTACCAGAATATTCAACAGGCTCGTTTTATCGCCGAACGCAACGTCTATGAAAAAGAGCTTCAGCAAAAAAACGCCGAACTGGAGCGCTTTACCTATACTGTTTCACACGATCTGAAGAGTCCCATTATTACCATCAAGGGTTTTACCGGTTCTATGGAGAAGGA
>CAIYZD010000645.1 GCA_903930585.1 uncultured Geobacteraceae bacterium
AACAAACAAAATGAAGGTCGATAAGGGATTCACACCATGCCCGGTAGATGATGATGATGAAATGTACCCGAATGGGTTCTTTGTTTTCAATATAACAAAAATGGCTGAATATATTCAGCATAACCGCGAAAGCATCACCTGTGAAGATGTGCTGGTCAAGGATTACAGCACAGGGTTTTCAACGTTAACCGAAGACCATCTGGCAACAGTAGACGTTTCAAAACCGATTATCGTGGCAGAAATTTCTCCCGGCCGCTTTAACGTAATTGACGGCAACCACCGAGTAGAACAGGCTCGTAGATTGGGGATGGAAAAAATTCCAGCGTATAAACTGAATCCATGCCAGCACACGCAATTTCTGACGGATATGAAGGGATATCTGGCGTATATCGAATACTGGAACAACAAACTGAAGGAGCAAATACGGAATTGATGTTCTGTGCCGTATCTTTTGACGTGAGGAACAAAACAACACCTTCACCAAAAATAGTATAATCTGGCCATATGTCGATATGTTCCCGATTTTACTTGGGGTCTAAAGTCTAACTGGAACTATTATGCGAAGCATCGCATGACCTTTTTCCAGATTACTTCACATTTCAGTCTGCTGGCCGTCTCACCGCAACATTGTACGCCACCAAAAGCACACAGTCCTACTACAACAGGTGCGGTATTGTCCTTCACCGATCTGCTTACAACTAGCCGCCGAGAAAGCCTCGCTCTTCGGGCGGGGAGTATATCAAGGCCAGTGACGATTTAAAGCGAAGTTAACAATATGCATATTTTGCATAATGTTCTTTGCTTTGAAGTGAAACGCCTCAATAATACTTGTTATTGCTATGTTTTCAAAGTAATATCCAAAATATGAAAATTACATTGAAAAACAATATCGTCGAAATGAGCGGAGACGAACTCCGCCAATATATCGACGCGAAATCTGTATTTACTGCGCTTGAATCCGCTCGGAAGACCGCCAAAGAAGTCAGGGGCGGCATGATCTGGAGAGAACAAAATGGGACTGACTATTTAATCCGGACTTCTACCAGATCAGCACAAACGAGTCTCGGACCACGATCAGAGAAAACCGAGGGCATATATGCCGATTTTATCGCTCGAAAAGAACGGTCTCAGGAAAGGGTTAGGGATCTTCGTACTGAAATAACACGGCACCAGCGCATGAATAAGGCGTTGCGCGTTGGTCGGGCTCCGGACCTGTTAATTGAGATTCTCAACAAAATTGAAGAGGTTGGCCTGTCCGAGTATTTTACGGTTATCGGCACTTATTCCCTCTACGCTTACGAAGCCGCCGCCGGTGTCAGGATCACATCAACCGATGCAATGATGACCATGGACGTTGATTTGTTGTGGGACATTCGGAAACGGCTGGGCTTTGCGGCACAAATGGATGAACTGGCCACCACATTTCTTGAGTTGCTCAAAAAGGTAGATCGTACTTTTGAACGCAGAGAAGACCAGCACTATACCGCCGTCAACAGCAAGGGCTTTGAAGTCGATATAGTGCGGAGAACGGCCAAGAGTGGCGACCCGCATCCGGTTAGGCTGACTGATAACGAAAACGAGTTATTTGCCGTAGAAGCGGAAAGATCCGGAGTGCTGCTGGACCGCCCAAAAACGTCAGAAATGATTGTGTCGGTTACCGGACGAATGGCGAGAATGAATACTGTTGCTCCCGATGCGTTTGTAAAAATCAAGCGCTGGATTGCCACTCTGGACAACAGAGACGCTTTAAAGCGGAGGCGTGATCTACTACAGGCTGACCTTGTAGAAGAAATAATTCAAGAATATTTGCCGCACTCGGTTGCGATTTGAACTGTTTCCAAATTGAAAAGAGTTGCCGCAGGCCGGTAAAATCAATTGGTTCCCATATTGATACACCGTTCAAGGCATTATGAACGTCATTTCACGGGTTGGCTCCCGTTTTCACCCAGTGAAACACGAAAATTCTGACTATCAAATACCACATTAAGCGCAGTTTAAAAAGGCCAACTTCGGGCGGATCTAAACTTCCAGTAAAAAATTAAGATCTGGCCAGCGCAGCCTTCCCCCATGTTCTAAATTTCATTACCCGCCGCATGAAATCGTCAAAGAGCGGTACCGTAAATGCCAATTCTCCGTGTTCTGGGCTGTAGATCATCCCCTTCCGGATGAGTATCGCCCGAACAGGGCCGAGCCCTCCCAACTTAACCCCAAGTATCTTAGCTACATCAGCCGAACGATATGGCTCTGGGCCGAGTTCCGCCATCGCCCGCAGGAATTCCTTTTCCTTCGGAGCGAGTCTTTCGAAGCGGACCCGGAAAAAGTTATCGTCCAAACGCTTAATGATGGTTGCAGTCGCGTTTTGCACGGTCTCTAGGGTGATTGGGGATTCCAGGGCATGGTTCCATGACTGATATCCCCACTCCTGGAGGAAATAGGGATAACCTTGCGTCAGGCGGAATATTTCCCGAAGGGCCTCGCCGGTGAACTCGACACCAGCCACCCGAACCGGATCCTGCAGAGCCCTGTTTGCATCATGCTCAGTAAGTGGGCCCACTGCTGGAAACTGTAAAAGCCTTTCGGCATATGACTTCGAGTCTCCTATCAAAGCCGGTAAAATTGGAAGCCCCGCTCCCAGCAGTACCAGTGGCAGTTGACGCTGCTGCATCTTGTGCATGGCCATCACCAGCGCACTCAATTCTTCCTTGGCAAGGTATTGTACCTCATCGATAAGTATAACAATTCCAGTCTGCCGTTCCTGGGCTGCCTCTGCTACAGCACAAAACAGGTTGGGCAGATCCGCTTCGAGATCTCCGCTATCTGCGGCCCCCATTTCCGGTTCGATATCCAAACCTGCTTCAAAATCTCCAAGAGAAATCTTGATGGAACCAAGAAAACTCTTCAAGACTGCAAGCCCCCTGCGAGCCATGTTACCTGCACCAGCCATTCGATCCAGGTCGTATAAGAGGAGGCGTAGTGGGGGTATAAGTAGAACGGGCAGGGGTTTATTCTCGTGGGCCTCGACCAGCACTGTCCGATACCCGGCCTGCCTTGCTATGCGTTCCATCTCATTCAAGAGCACGGTTTTACCAACGCCACGCAACCCATTCAGGAAAAGACTTTTTTCTGATCGGTGCAAAAGCACACGGGCGAACAGAACACGGGCATCCTCCAGGATGTCGTCACGGCCTACCAGTTCTGGCGGTGGAGTTCCTGCCCCTGGTGCGAATGGATTGGACACTTTGTTCATACGACACTCCTTCGTAAATAGATTCCGCTATGATTTTATATAATATTATAAATAAGTATAGCTTATTTTATTTAGAATAATATACATTTTGATACAACTCGACTCCAACAGGCTCCGTAACCACCATAACCTCCCCTCCGTGACGACCCGGATCAAATGACGCAATCATCTCAGCTAATGTTGGCGTTTCTGCAGTTTTCTGAACTCCCACGGTTCTCGTAGAGATGTGATTGCACACCAAACAGAAGTCCAGTGGCCGCAGGTGACGGAGAGACACGAAAAAGCATTGACGTCAAGCCATTGATTGGATACTATCATATACACGAAGCTATTACGTGATTACGATAGTATCCATTTGGTGATTTATGGCGTCTCCAGTGAACCGCACATATCTCCGGCAGACCCGGGATGCAATAGAACTCTTGGGCAAACTCATCCGGCTCGGCAGGAAAGAGCGCAAGATGACCGAGGAAGAGTTGTCCGGACGGGCGGGGATTTCCAGAAGAACCTTGCAGAAGATCGAGCGTGGTGATCTGAAGTGTGAGATCGGCTTGGTATTCGAGGTTGCCAACTTGGTTGGGGTGAACCTTTTCGGGGATGAAGGGAACTCGAACATCTCCAGGAATATAAGTAGGGTTGAAGATAAACTTGCCCTACTACCTCAGTTGGTTCGCAGTAGCATGAAAGTAAATGATGAATTTTGAATACACTGAGGTATATGTCTGGATCTGGCTCCCTGGAGAGACAGAACCGGTAGTGGCCGGAAAACTTGCGGCTATAGGGACGACGTACGTCTACAACTACGGTCAAAGTTACCTGCAGCGAGGCAACGCTATACCAATTTACGACACCGAACTTCCCCTACGGCAAGGGCTGCTCCCTCTCCTGTCTGGGCTTGCCATACCGGGATGTCTGCGTGATGCTGCTCCTGATGCCTGGGGCCGCAGGGTAATACTCAACAAGAAATTCGGGAACAAAGCCTCAGGAATCGACCCGGCGACACTCAATGAGCTCAGCTACCTTATGGAGTCCGGCTCCGACCGGATCGGCGCTCTGGATTTCCAGCTATCGCCGACACAGTACGAGCCGCGATATGCTTCTGGAGCCCCCCTTGAAGAACTGATGGAGGCCACCGAGCGCGTCGAGAAGGGTATCCCACTGACACCGGAGCTTGCCCAGGCACTTCAGCATGGCACTTCCATCGGTGGAGCACGGCCTAAAGCCCTCATTGAAAGTGATACCCGAAAATTCATCGCGAAATTTTCCACCTCCACTGACCTCTATTCCGTCGTTAAAGCGGAATATGTCGCCATGAAACTGGCTGATATGTCTGGCCTGGATGTAGCGTCGGTCTCGCTGGAGAGTGCCGCCGGCAAGGATGTGCTGCTGGTAGAACGTTTTGACCG
>CAIYZD010000646.1 GCA_903930585.1 uncultured Geobacteraceae bacterium
CAGAGCGGCATCCGGACTGTCCACATAACGCTTGTCATCTTTCGTGTAGACGTAACGCTCCACCCAGGTTCTGGAAACATGGGCCTCAAAGGGGATATCGTTCTCCGTTTTGCACGCTTTTACGCAAAAGCCGCAGCCAACGCACTTGTTGGAATCAACAAGAAACGCCCACTGGATATCGGGATTCTCGGCGAACACTTTTTTCGGGTCGATCAGTGTCAGGGCGGAGAGCGGCACTGAAGCACCGGCAACAACCAGAATACATTTTTGTATAAATTCTCGCCTTTCCATTATTTCATTCCCTCCAGACTGGGATTATGCGGATTGTGGCATTTTACGCACTCGAGGCCGGTGTTGTGTGTTTTTGGGTCGACGCCCGGAATACGATGCCGCTCGCTCGTCGTATAGGGGAGGCTGGTGTGGCAGCGGAGGCAAAGCAGGCGACTGCGGTCGATGGTCAGTTTCTCCGGATTGTCAGGATGCTGCAATGCCGGGCCGTGACAGTCTTCGCAGGGGATTATGCCGTGCAGTTTTTCAGAACGGACCTTGACAATCTCCCCATGGCATTCGCTGCAGTATTCATGCATTCTCTCGCGACCGGAAACAGAATATTTTACCGGCTGATTTTTCCATTCCAATTCATTCGACTGACGATGGTACGAGTACATGAAGCCTCTTTTCCCCGATCCAAAGTCGTTAGGCACATAGAAAAAACGAAATACCAGTAACGCAACGACGAATGCAATGACCACGTACAGCGGTCGCCAGACATGACTTTTCACTCTCTCTCCCTCTTGCCACAGAACGGTGGCTGCTGAAATTGCCTAACAAAAACCTGGATGAAAAAGGTTCGGCTCCTTAGATAACAGGTTCGGACTCAGAAATAACGGCGTCAGGCTGCTGAACCAGAAACAGTTGGTCGCCAATGAAAGAACCGACGCCATCATCGGCGACATGGAAATCTCCGTTCATGATCGGTATGGCAACGCGGAGCAGCATTGTGAATACAAATAGACCGGTAGCCCAGACGCCCATCGCGAGAAGCAGTTCGATACCGGATGGCGCGTATTCGTAAATCTCGTGCAGGACATCAGGTATGAAACCGGGAATTACCAGTCCCATCCCTTTTTCGATATAGACTCCGATGAACACAAGAATGCACCCCATTACCAGGGTGACATTGTTTCTCCGTGTTGCCGGATTCAAGAAGAGAACAAAAGCGGTGACGTTGAAGATCATCGCCGTCCAGATCCAGGGGACCAATGCTGAATGGCCATGTAGTCCCTGGAAAAGATATCGAAAGGAGTCCAAATGGATCGTGGCGGTATAATATTCCTTGAAGAGTTCTGCCCCAAGCAGGAGCAGGTTAATGAATATAGCGTAGGCAATTATTTCAGCCACCTTCTGAATGGCCTCGTCCTCGATCTTGAATTTTGTGTATTTGCGCACCAGAAAAAAGATCAGGATCATGAAGGCGGGGCCGGAGCAGAATGCGGAGGCGAGAAAACGCGGCACCAGAATGGATGAGTTCCAGAAAGGGCGAGCTCCCAAGCCGTTGTAAAGAAACGCGGTCACCGTGTGGATCGATATTGCTGAAGGGATCGAAAGCAGCAACAACGGAGTCGTTATGTTTTTATTAGGCTCACGCTTGTAGTATTTGTTGTAGAGAATATATACTGCCACAGTGAGGTTTATCGCCAGATAGGTATTAAGCACGACCACATCCCATGCCAGGAGCGACTGGGGAAAGTTGAGCAGGCCGATTTTAGGGATCAGGTGCCAGAAACGCTCGGGGTGGCCGATATCCATCGTAACAAACATCATACACATGACGATTGCTGACACGGCGAGCAGCTCTCCGAGAACCGCGATCTCCTTGATCGGTTTCCAGTGGTAGACGTAGGCGGGTATCACCAGCAGAACCGCCGCCGCCGCGACCCCGACCAGAAACGTGAAGTTGGAGATGTAAAATCCCCACGATACCTGATCCCGCATGTTGGTGACGATGAGCCCTTCATTCAGTTGCTGCGCATAGGCAAAAGCACCGATGGTCATCAAACTCAACAAAAAAAGTACCCAGCAGTAGTAGCCCTTACTCCCTTTGGAAATTAGAACGATTGTACCGAGAAAAAAGTGCCAGATGTTTTTCATGGATGCTCCCTGACGCGAATTAGGTTGCGTAAAAGTAGTAAAACTTTGGCTGCGTATTCAGCTCTTCCTTGAAAATGAAGACCCGCTTGTTCTCAATCAGGTAGCGGATCTCGCTTTCCGGGTCGAGCAGGTTACCGAATTTGCGGGCTCCGACAGGGCAGATCTCTTCGCACGCAGGGTAACGGCCCGGCTGTTCACGGGTTCGCTGAATACAGAAGGTACATTTTTCCACAACCCCTTTCGGGCGGGGGCGATTACCGAGGTAGTGCGTATTTGGATTTATCTCATTGGCGGGAACTGACGGCTTGGCCCAGTTAAAGTGGCGTGCTCCGTACGGGCAGGCCGCCATGCAGTAACGGCAACCGATACACCAGTTGTAATCGACGACGACAATGCCGTCATTTTCCTTCCAGGTGGCCTGGACAGGACAGACTTTGGTGCAGGGGGGCTTTTCGCACTGCTGGCACTGAACGGGCATGTAGAAGTGCCCCTTTTCCGGAACCGTTGCCGGATTGTAGTAATGCTCCGCATGTGACAGGTCAATCCCTTTTTCCTTGTTCAGCTGCATAACCCGGATCCAGTGTATTTGTGGGGAGCGTGACTGATTATTCTCCTTAACACAGGCGTACACGCAGCGACGACAGCCGATGCAGCGCGACAGGTCAAGACCGTAGCCGTAGCGAACACCTTCAATCGGCGGGGTCGTCTTGACGGTGATCTGCTTGGCGTACTGTTTACTGTAATCCTTTTCCAGGCGGGCAATGACCCCTTTGAGTTCATCTTTTGAGAGTTCGCGAAAATTTTTCTGGAAGAATTCCTCCCAGACGGAAGCCGATGCATCTCTGCCAGGCATGGCAATAAGGCCGATGCCTGCCGCCATACCTTTCAGCATCTTACGGCGGGACTTATGCAGAACGTGATCATCACATTTTTTTGTATCTGACATG
>CAIYZD010000647.1 GCA_903930585.1 uncultured Geobacteraceae bacterium
CCGCGCCGGAAGGTTTTGTGATACGGACCGCTACCGTGGTGGCAATGCCCATTTCACTGTTGTTGAGGTAGCCGTCGTTGTTCGCGTCCGTCGTGATGGTTACCGTCGGTGCAGAGAGGGCCGTTGTATCCACTATCAATTCCCCGCTAGTAGCATCGTTCGTAGTATTACCGGCCGGGTCATGAGCAGTGGCGGTAACATTATACGTACCATCCGTAGTCAATGCATCCGTATTGGGAATCGCAAGGCTCCAACTGGTGCTCGTTCGGGTAAGGTATCCGTCACCTTCCGTATATGTTTTTGTATAAGTATTTCCACTAGTTCCACTAACAGTTACAGTCAGATATTCCAAGGCTGCCAGATTCGCTGTACCGGTTATTGTCGGGGTAGTATTATTCGTTATTTGTGGAGTCGGAGGGTGATGATCCACGGTAGGTGCTGTAGGTGCAGTCAGGTCAACAACCAATTCGTTAGTAGTAATGTCGGATGTCGGATTACCGGCAGCGTCGCTAACCGTAGCGGTAACGGCATAGGTGCGCTCAATCAGGGCGTTTCCAACAGGGATTGCCAGACTCCAAGTATGTGCTGAGTTGTTATAGTTTAGATGAGTATCGCCGACCGTATAGGCAATGCCGTCAACCGTTACCGTCAGCGTCTCACCCGCAGCAATCGTGGCCGTGCCGGTAATGGTAGGTGTAGTGCTGTTGGTGCTTAGACTGTCAACTGACGGTGTTGAGGATGGCGCAACCCTGTCAACCGTTACGGAATACGGATCGGAAGTCAACCCGCTGTTTATTCTCGCTGTTACGTTGAATGTTCCGTCACCCTGAGTGTTAATAGTGGCATAGGGGATCGTGACGGTTGCGCTGTTCCCCGATATATCCAAAGCTGTAAGCAGGTAACTACCGTACGCTTGGCCACCCCAAATAATGTTCAGAGTCTGCCCGGCCGTCCCGCCGGTACCGGTTAAATTTACCACCACCGTGGTGCCATCCGCGGCCTCGACAGCATTGATCCCGCCACCACTGTTTTCCGGCACATTGGTAATAGCGGGAGGAGTGGCAGCGGCACTGGTTTGAAAATTCAAGTCGGTCGCGTTACTGATTCCAAGGTAGCTGTTACCGGCGGCGTCTCTTACTGCTGTATTTGCAATATTTATATAATAGTTAGTACTTGGAGAAAGATAGGATGCCGGGTTGAGCGTTACTCCAGTCGTGCCGTTGAATGTGACTGTGCCACCATGACTGCCTGCGCCGGTGGCGACATCAAAACTCTCGATCAAGGTTGAACCGGACGTCGCATAGAGCGATATGACGCCACTGCCTTTGGTTACATTTTCATTGAAGGTCAGAGCTATGTTGCTCTCGACCAGAACGCCGGTTTCACCATCTATGGGGGAACTGGCAAACAACTGCGGAGCGGTCAGATCAATAGTAACAGTGCGGGTGTTACTGTCAACCAAAGATCCATTTTTCGCGTGAAATGTGTGAGTTGTACCGTTAACAAGTGCAGTTGGCAATGTATATGACCAGTTACCAGAACCATCGGCGGCAGCGGCAGTACCGAGTAAAGTTCCGCCATCGTAAACAGTCAGAATATCTCCGGCAGCGGCTGTTCCATGTATAACAAGTATCGTATCGTCGGTTTTTCCGCCATCGGGAACATCACCGGTAACCGGGGCCACATCATCCATAACACTTGTGATAAATGGCGCTGAGGTATCAATGGTCACACCATAATCTAGTGAATAATTGCTGGTGTTTGAAGAAACACCTGAAGCTTTAGCTTTGACGATATGATCTCCGGTAGACAGTGTAACCGCCGTATAATCATAAGCCCATGTCCCCCCGCTGGTAGCCGTTGTGGTACCAATTTTTGCACCATCAAGGTAAACATCTACAATGCTGTTGGCATCGGCGGTTCCACTAAAAATCAGGGTGCGGTCGCTGGTGACATGATCACCAACCGTCCCGGTGTCAGTACTGATAGCAGTTACTGCAGGAACATTTGGCGCAGTTATCCCATTAACAGTAATGGTGCTGGTTGCAGGAGAAGCAACAACGCCGGCAAGATCGGTAGCACTGAAAGTGAAGGTACGGTCACCGATCTGTTTGGTGGCTGATGGAGCATCATCCCGGTACTGCAAGTTTTGAACAATTAACTGCGATTGTGCTTCGGTAAGATTCCCACCACCGTTTTTGGTCAGTGTAAAGATTCCGCCGGAATAGGCAATATCAACCATAACTCCAACGATATTGACACCGGAGCGGTTGGCCGACACACCGTCGGCACGAACATCCGTGGTACCGAAAGTGATAATTTCAGAAGCCCCATCCATCAGACCGCCAACCCGCACAGTCACTTGGGTAAGAGCATTTGATGCCTCGACCAGAGTGGCCTGAGCGCTGTTGTTATCCAGACTGGTGGTGGCACCATTCACGCTGATGGTGCTGTAATTGCGAGTAGTTGGATCTGACGGCGCCAGATCGATCACCGGGGCGGTGGTATCAACCGTAAATGTGGTAGTGGCGTCGCTGTTCAGGGCAATTTGCGACGCATCCTTAATAGGAGATGGACCAGAGTGATTCAGTGTCAACAGATAGACACCGGCCGGCCCGGTAACAGTCGAGAGGTCAATAGTATAACTGCTGCCGCTACCGTTTACCGTCAGCCCGGTCAAAGGCACATTTGCGCCATCGCGGGTCAGTAAAAAATCGCCGATAGCAACCCCGGTGACATTCTCATCGAACGTGACCGCTACTGTACCGGCATTAGTATGACGGGGGGTGACGACAGGAGCGATGGTGGCGTGGGGATAGGAGGCCGCATTGATGGTCAAAGCATAATCTTCCACCTCGCCGTCGGTCAGAGCCCCATATGACTGGGTATCAATAGCCGTGCCGGAATGTCCGGTCGTTGTCAGAATGGAATCCGTTGATATCCGGAATCGGGCATAGGTTGCGCCCTGCAAGATACTCGTACCAGAGCCGCCGAGATTGTTCCAGGTCAATGTAGCGGTTCCGCTGAAGCCGGCCGCGACGGTAGTAGTTGCCGCTTCATCGCCATCAAAAGTTCCGTTATGATTAAAATCGATCCATCCCACCAGTGTAGCGGAAGTGCTGCTGCTATTGGTAACTGCGACCGTTGTGCTATAGGTGGTCATGTTGACGGCCAGCGGACTCAGGTAGCCAACACCATCAACATTGGTGTCACCGGTGCCGTTGGTGCCTCCCGCGTCCGTTTGGGAGGTGGGAGCAGTCCCCATGTAGACGTTGTTCGTCAGTATCCCAGATCGAGCCCCTAACGCAGCCAGCGTGGTATGATACGTGTCGGGGGCGTCACCGAAATCCAGGTTCACCCTGACTATGCGAGCACCGTCGATGCTACTTTGCAAGCCAGACTGGGCCTGGGCGAAGTTTAATACTACAGTGGCCGTGGGTGCAGCCGGATTTGATATGTCAATGCGCGATACTACGCCGGTACCGTTGTTTACGACATACATAAATCCGCGTTCGTCAAAATAGGCCGCGCCAAATCCGTTGGTATGATCGGCAAGGATATTAGAATGTACAACGGTGGTGGCCCCGCTTGAGGTGTTGATTTTAATCAGATCGCCACTCGTATATTCTACTGCATACAGATTTCCGTCCAAAGGGTTTATGGCAAAGTCGATGAAAGTCTTCGGTGATATAGTCAAAGAAGAAAGCAGGGTGTTATAGGTACTGGATTTGGGGTTGAGGTCAACGACATAGACGGTGCTGCTGCCGGCATAGGTGAGATACATGTGCCCATTGGCATCAATGTCACCCGAAGAAAAGCTGTTGTTGGTGAGAATACCGGACGGTAATGTCAGCGGGGTATAGGTATAGTCGCCGTCAATTCTCACGATCTGTTTCGTGGCTGTGTCGTAGGCATACAAATGCAGATCAATAGGATTAAATCCCAAGGCATTCAAATTGCTGCTTGGTACCGGGCCGGAATTGAGGACACTGAAAGCACCGGTGATTAGATTGACCGTGTTAAGCGAGGAAGTGCTGGTGGTGGCGGTTGAAGACGCCTCGACCAGATAGGGACTTGCGGTCGCGGCCCCGGAAAAGGCCTGGCCCATCATGTGAACGGTGCTGGTGGCAGCGGTCGAATTGACCTGACCGTCGTTGACGGTGGAGGATATGGTGCGATCCACGGTATAATTTGTACTGCTGGTATAAAACCGGACTTCAGAGATTGCCGTTGCATAGTCAGCCTGCGAGGCAACCCCGGTCAGGACCAGCCCGTTTGTGGAGTCGTATGCGGCTGCGGTTATCCCGGAAGGCAGGTACCCTGAAATGCTGAGTTGGTCTCCGGTCTGATTGTTGAGGGATATCTTGATGGTCGCGCCTACCATGTTGGCGTCCCACGCATCCACATCAGTAACGGTGGGAGTGGTCCAGGAAAGTTGGACAGGCGCTGTGTCGCCATTACTGAAGAATGTAGGAGAAATAGTGCCCACCACCGGAGCATGGTTGTTTACCTGGGTAGTGTTAGTAACTGTATGATCGGTAGAAGCAAAAATCGCCGCATCATTACCGGCCAGATCCTGAATAGCATTAACGCCGCTTCCGGTATAGCTGACTGTGACAGTGTCAGACGCTGTAACCGGGCTTGCCAGATAGAGGGTCACGGTATGTGCGGCAGGATCGACCCTCACGCTGGAGACAGTGATGGTTGTCAATGCATCTTTAACCGTAAAGGCGCTTGTTGGCGGTATATTGACGGCGTCCAAGCTGTTTGAATCGGAGTAGGTCAGGGTTACAACCGAACCATCCGCCGAGGCACTGACAAAAGTCGGCGCCGCAGTATCGACCACTACCGTTTGGCCGGTAGTGGCACTGTTTCCGGCAGTATCAGTGGCAGTCACACTCAAGCTGTAAGAACCGTCGGAAAGAGCGTTTGTAAGAGCAGTAGTGCTCCAGTTTCCGGAGCCATCAGCAGTTACGGTTGAAGTAAACCTGGTTACATTGCCGCTGTCTTTCAGGACAATCAGCACTAGAACGCCGGCATCGGACTTACCGCTAAACAGCAACGTATTGTCGGAGGTGATGAAATCGCTGGACGACCCGCCGGTATCGGAAGAAATCGCTAGGGTATTAGGGGCCATAATGGAGTGATCGATAGTATACGTCTGATCGGTGACTGCATCGCCTCCGGAATGATTTGAATAGCTTAGTATCGAGTGGTCTGATGAAGAGCTCACAATGTTATTTTGACCCGAAACATCCAGATTCAGCGTACCTGTGGTTCCAGCCAATCCCCCCACCAGAACGTCATATTGGGTGCCATTACTGTTAGCAACCGGGGTAACAAGCTGGATCGTCGCACCGCTCACCGAACCGGGAGCGATGGTAAAGTCGGTTCCGTCAACATTCTGCACCGCTTCACTGAAGGTCACACGGAAGGTGACCGAATCGGCATTAGTGGTATCGTAGGTAGGTGTCTGACGAAGGATACTGGCGACGGTCGGAACCCCCATCAATCCGTCATATCCGGCAATGCCGGCCGCTGTCAACGGCAGTTTTGATTCTATCAGACCGGTCTGCTGTTCCAGAACCCAGTTGCCGCCACGACTGGCCGCACCGGTATTATCCGTGGACGCTGCCACATCGGCACCGGTTGTTTTCGCAAGATTCCCAATAAAATTAAAACCCTGGCTACCGGCGGCAACGTCGCAACCGTACAGGAGGATATCGGCATTTGATGTAAGGGAAGCGGACCAGGTGCCGAGATCACTCGAACGTTCGGTAATTGTTTGTGAATCAAGCAGCGTCGAACCAAGGACGATTTCCCCCGGCGCTCCGTGGGAGAAAATAGAGATTGAAGTTACGCCGGTATGAGTCTGCAGATAGGAGCTGATCTGATTAATGCCGTCTTTGGCAGGATCGAGCAAAACCACCTGTACACCAGGCTTGATACCGGCAATCAATGCCTGACTATCCTGCACCCTGGGGTCAACAAAAGCGACCTCAACCCCTTGGGCGGGAGCAGACGCTTCAACAACCGGCTTGACCAACGATTTGAAAATGGTGCTTGCAAAATCGAAAGTGACGGCATGACTCTCCGCTACCGATCTGTCCACTACCGGAACCGGGACGTCATCATGATGCCTGTCCACCAGAGTGCCAACCGTGGCAGCAGCGGCGGCGTCAAACATGAACCGCGGTTCGAGTGCCATCATCAGTGATGAAAATGGCATCCTCCTGTCGCTAGCGCGAAGTGAAGACAGTTTTGGTTCAGGATAGTCTCCACCGGGATAGTTGTCCGAATTACGGCGCGAGCCAATCGACAGGGATGGGGTTCCCACGGCTCCGGCCGGGCACCTCCCCTTGCCTTTTACTTTCTCGGCTGCAACAACCCAGACATCCTTGGCGGCGTTCCAGATGAGGCGATAGGCTCGGTTCATGACAACTCTCC
>CAIYZD010000648.1 GCA_903930585.1 uncultured Geobacteraceae bacterium
AGCAAGGATGAGTTGGAAAAAGAGGAAGGTATCTTGCCGAAGGGTTATCAGGAATTGGTTGCTGCAGGGATTATGGATCTGGAACCTATTCTCTATATTAGAGGTAGATCAATCCCAGACGTAATTATGGTTTTTGACGAATGTCAGAACCTCTCTCCTCACGAAATAAAAACCATCGTCACCCGTGCGGGGGTAAATACCAAACTCATATTTACAGGTGACCCAGCTCAGATTGATAACCCATACCTGGATGCTTCATCTAATGGGCTTACATATTTGGTGGAAAAGTTTAAATCAGAAGCCATTGCAGGGCATATAACTTTAGTTCACGGAGAGAGAAGTGAATTGGCTGAGATTGCATCAAATATTTTGTAGATAAAAACGGTAGCACAAACGGTAGCACGAAAAGAAAACGCCAATTTACTTAAATGTAAGTTGGCGTTTTTATTGTACTTATTTTCAATTCTCCCAGTCTGCTTGCCTGCATGATTGCTCCATTCACCTGTCTGACACGGCATAGTAGGGAGAATACCGGGTATTGTCAAGGTGTAGATACGTGCGTCAAATGCTGTCCAAAGCCAGCCGCATAACACCATCCGGTGGTCTCTGCCCCGTCCATATTTCAAAAGCCCGTTCACCTTGGGCAACGAGCATACCCAACCCATTGACAGCCCGCAAACCGGATGCAGAAGCTACATTAACAAGTTCGGTCCCATTACGTGAATATACCATATCATATACTCTAGCATGTTTTGGAAGTTGTGCATGATTGATATGCTCAATCCGCTCTCCATTCATTCCGAGTGATGTGGTATTTAGCAGCAGAGACGTCACACCGAGGCATTCTTCGTTCACCTGACTTTGATGAATCACGTCAATGTATGTATCAGGATACCGCGCCGTCATATCCAGCAGTACAGCATGAGCCTTCTCAACAGAGCGGTTGCTGATGACGATTTTTTTCGCCCCGGCGCGACAGAGAGCTGCTATCGCCCCCCGAGCCGCCCCCCCCGCTCCTATGACCAGAATCTGTTCCGCACCGGGAGAGAAGTCAAGATCCGTCTGGAGAGAATCCACCAATCCGTCGCCATCGGTATTGTAGCCGATCAGAGAGCGTCCGCACAGCTGTACGGTATTAACAGCTCCGGCAGCTTCTGCGCTTTCTTCAAGACGATCCAGAAACGGGATTATGGCCGTCTTGTGCGGGATGGTAACATTAAAACCGCACACACCAAGGGCCTGCAGTCCGGACAGTGCATCTCCCAGATGCTCCGGAGTGACGGCAAAGGGGACATATACGTAATCGAGACCACCTGCTGCAAACGCGGCATTTTGCATAACCGGTGACAGTGAATGCCGGATCGGGTTCCCGATGATACCAACAACACGGGTAGTTCCGGATACGTTCAGCATACATTTACCGTCCCAGGCCATACCGCATCCGTATCTGATCTGCAGAAACCCGCATTTCGGGTGAAATCTTCTCTGCCTTTGCCAACACCACGCTCGCCTCCTGAAGTCTGTTAATTCCCGCAAGAAATTCGCCAAGTTCCAAATAGCCGTTTGCATAAATCATGATTGCTTTGCCGGTATCAAGATCCAGAAAAGACTGTTTTTCCATAATGCCACGATTGCTATAATTATCCAGTATCGAAACATCCGGAATTCCTGACGGCTCATTCATTTTCCGTACCCGGTACACAATTCCCCGTTGAATCGGCAGAAAATCTTTGAATTCGACTGAATATCGAGTTGAAAAATCGATATATACCGGTCTGAACCCAAGATTTTCACTCACTGCAATACGCAACGCCGCTTCAGGACCCAAAGAGGAGACATCGAACTTTCTCAGGTTGCTGTCTTTAAAAACGTGCGGCATTGAATCAAGGTACCAGTTAAATACAAGATGCGGGGTATGGGGAAGATCAACATCGTCGCGCATTCGTTCGATGCCTTGCAAGTACCAGAGCGGGAATGCGCCGCTATCACCCCACGTAAACATGATGGCATTCTGCGGCAACGACCTGAGAGAATTCGAAGCATAATCGAAGGCGATATAATTGTTATGTTGATCGTTTTCATAATAGTTAACGGCGCACAATGCTGAAGGGAGCGTAATAAAAAGTAATGCAACAACTCCATATACCCGGAATCCAACGTGCTCCGGAAGCTGCGCAGAGCGTACCGCAAAGCCGAGCAGCATGAAAAGGCCGACTCCGATCATCACCGCAGTAAGCAGATAGAGCGGTGTAAAAAATTCTTCCGTTAGAAAAATCACTTCCATCGGTGTGTTCAGATACCCGGCAATAACAGAGAGAAATAGTGCTGCCGATACAAGATACGCAATGAATACCGTTCGGTTCTTCCGCCAGAGCCAGACAAGTCCGAGCAGTGTTAATGCAACGCCAACCCAGGTAAACTCTCGCGAAATGTTAAAAGCCCTGATTTGTGCCCATATTAATGCCATACTGCGTACGGGAGGTTCGGTTGGGTACCCTTTCCGCAGGAAATGCCACAAGAATTGATGTACCGTTTTTGAGTCTCCCCAGTTGAGCAGCGGATTGCTCAACGCCCGGATCGGCAAATACAGATGGACAGAGAATCCGAGCAACGCAAATGCCGTTGCAAGAATAAACTCCTTGATGCGGAAAATCACACGCCAATCGGTCAGTACCAGTATCAGGAACCAGGCCGGGAGCATCAATACGACAGTCTGATGAACCGCCATCGCAAGTCCTGCCATAAACGTACAAATATAGACGTACGAGGGACGCTCATTCCCTTCCCGGTACTGTTCCTGCCATCTGAGCAGCAGATAAAAAATAATCGCACAAATAAATGCCAGTAGCGGATAGGGTTTGTCATGATTTGATTGCAGCCACAAGCGGGGTGTGACGCCAAAGGAGAGTGCAGCAGCGAGACCGGCACATTTTATCGCAATCAGGTTAAAGCGCCTGTCTTCAAGCAATACTTCAGCACGAAGTATCGAGGTGGTCAGGATGTACACCATAAGGCACGCCAAAGAAGAAGAAAAAGCGGTCGCTATGTTAACTCGGAATGCGATATTGCCAAGCGGCAGCCAGGTAAACGGCTTGGCATACATCAGGAAAAGTGGGTAACCAGGGGAATGTGCCGACCCGAGAGAAGCGGTCGCTGTCAGAAACTCACCACTGTCAAAAAAAGTTACCGATGGCGCCAGGGTAGCCATGTAGAGAGCAAACGGGACAATAAATGAAAGGATAAGAAAGCTGTCCGCTTTGAAATGTTTGATGCCGGGTAATCTCATCTCGCTTGTTCCACCCCTTGAAGTTCGTTGAGAGATATCCTGTTTTTCCAGAGATAATACAAACCGGCGAATATAACCGGAAAAAATGAGGTACCATGCATTATCAGTGCAATACTGACTGAAGTCGTTTCTGGGACGCCAAATACGGAGAGCGCCCTGTAACAGGCATAATGGTACGTGCCGATAAAACCGGGAGAAGCGGGTACCATGACCGCAAAAACCAGCATCACCAATATGAACATCGACGCCGTTACCGGCAAATGAACGTTAAACGATCTCAGTGTCATATCAACCGGCAGCAGACAAAATGCCCAGATGCCTGCCGATGTAACCAGAAGCGCCGCAGTATGTGCTCCACGAGAGGACAGTCTGATTCCGCCAATGAAAGAACCGAGAAGAGGGATGATTTTATCAGAAACTCTTTTGGGAAACGGCTTCAATATATATCCGACCGCTGAAAGTGTGCGCACCGTCTGACGCTTCAACTGGTAGAGAAACAGGACGACACCGCAATACAGGAGAAACATGACCATGCCGCCTCCCCTGAGGGCGCCGGCGGCGTCTTCCATCCCTGACGGCAGCCGTACGGCAAACAATGTCATAAGTAGCAGTAACAACACGGTGAATCCGTCAAATAGCCGGTCAATCACCAGTGAGGCAAACACCTCGGGAGCTTCAAGGTTCTCACGGCGCGCCAGTGTATAGGCTCTGATAAACTCGCCCAAACGGGCCGGAAGCAGATTATTTGCCATATAACCGATAATAGTAGCAGAATAAAGTGAAGAAAGCGGAATAGACTTTCTGGATATCAGCAAATATCGCCAGCGCACCGCCCGCAGGAAATAATTGATGAATGTGAAAACGATTGCCAGAAAGACATAACGATAATCAGCCGAGCGAAGTGCGGCTCCCAATGATCGAACGTCAATTTTGCTGAATAGCAGTATCATGAAAAACAGACTGACGGCAATGCCGAGCCAGAATTTCAGATCAGTTTTAGCGCGCACAAGACTCCGATCTCTCATTTGGTTTCAGATAGTTGCGATTCATATTTTCCAGAATACTGCGTGTAGCTGCCACGTCCTGGCCGATGGCGCTCTTAAGTGCGGTAATATCCGGAAATCTCCTTACCGGCCTCAGCCTCTGCACAAAGTAAACGGTAATCGTATGGTCATAAATCCGCTCGGAATAATCAAGCAAAAACACCTCAATCGTTCGCGCAGCCCTGCCGAAAGTCGGATTCAAACCAATATTGCAGGCGCCCTTGACACATGTACCGTCAACTTCAGCCATCACCGCGTACACACCATCAGCGGGGATCAGTTCGTTAGCGGTGGAGATATTTGCTGTGGGAAAACCGAGCGTTTGACCTATTTCACAGCCATGAACAACAGTCCCGGAAATCTGGTAATAGCGGCCGAGAATCTGTGACGCTTCCGTCACATCGCCATCGGCAACTGCAGATCTCACCAGACTACTGCTGAAGATAATGCCTTTTTCGCCAATCGGCGGAAGATCTTCAAGGGTAAATCCGTACAACGCACCAAGTGTCTCCAATGTTTGATAATTTCCTTCACGACCCTTGCCAAAGGCATAATCGTGACCGATTATGATATGCCGCATTCCGAGAGAACTGCAGAGAATCGTCTGTACAAATTCATTCGCCGTTACTTGGGAAAACTCTTTGGAAAAAGGCACTACTACCAGATAATCGATGCCACATTCTTCAATCAGTCCGGTTTTTTGCTTAAAAGTTGTAATCAGGGAGGGAGCTGAATCCGGCGCCAGTATTTTTAACGGGTGCGGATCGAAGGTAACCACAACCGCAGGGAAACCACGTGTCCCGCTTTGCCGTTTCAGGTGGGCAAATATTTCAGCATGGCCACGATGGACACCATCAAAATTACCGATGGTAACAATGGAAGCATCGATAATTTTATCGTAAATATTTAAACCGGTTACTATCTGCATCACAGGTCTATCCTATCCTATCGTCGCGAGTTCCAACCGTTTACCCCAGCGCCGCAGCAGTTCATCATTGAGCGGTATATGTGCCGGAGAGTCAAGTTCCGGATCACGTTCCAGCAGATCAAAAGCTGCCCGGCGGGCCTTTTCCAGCAGGGATCCGTCGCGCAGAATATTGGCGACACGAAAATCGGGCATGCCGGCCTGGCGGGTACCGAGGAAGTCACCCGGGCCCCTGATTTCCAGGTCAGCTTCAGCTATCCGGAAACCATCTCCGGTTGACTCCATAACTCGCAACCGTTTTTCGCCATCTTCAGACAATTTTCCGGAAGTCATCAGCATACAATATGATTTTACTTTTCCGCGCCCTACCCTGCCCCGCAGCTGATGCAACTGAGACAGTCCGAAACGCTCGGCATGTTCGATAACCATCACCGTGGCGTTAGGAACATCGATGCCGACCTCAATAACGGTGGTCGAAACCAGAATATCGAATTCCCGCGACGTGAAGGAAGCCATAACGGTTTCTTTTTCAACCGGACTCAATCTGCCATGCAGCAACCCCACCCGCAAACTGGGAAATATATCGGTCTGCAGATGTTCCGCCATTTGACTGGCAGCCTTCAGATCAGATTTCTCCGATTCTTCCACCAACGGATAAATAACATACACCTGGTGTCCGGCCCGGACTTCGTTTCGTATCGTATCATAGACGTGCAAACGACGTGACTCAAAAATAACTTTAGTTTCAATAGGAACCCGCCCCGGTGGCATCTCATCTATTACCGACAGATCCAGGTCACCGAACAGCGTCATCGCAAGGGTACGCGGAATCGGCGTGGCGGTCATGACAAGGATATCCGGATTGGTACCCTTCTTTTTCAGAATACCCCGCTGCAGAACTCCGAAACGGTGCTGTTCGTCAATAACCCCAAGACCGAGCTTCGCAAATTCTACCTTATCCTGAATAACCGCATGCGTTCCGATCACGATGCGGGCAGTACCGTCCGCAGCCCGTTCAAGTGCTTCTTTTTTGGCTTTCCCTTTGAGGCCGGCCGTTATCAGCGTTACTTCAAGCCCCATACTGGCACACCAGCGATGCATGGTGTGCCAGTGCTGTTCGGCAAGTATTTCGGTTGGCGCCATAATAGCCACCTGATATCCGTTTTCAACCGCAATCAGCGCCGCCATCAACGCGACAAGCGTCTTGCCGCTTCCCACATCACCCTGAACGAGCCGATGCATCGGATGCGGCGCCATCATATCGTTCTTTATCTCCGCGAGCACTTTACGCTGCGCGGTAGTAAGTTCAAAGGGCAGAAGCCGGACCAACTCCTTGGTATAGCGGTGTGTGACCTGAAAGGCGATCCCCTCTTCCAGTGTCACGCCACGTTTTTTGAGAGCGAGCCCCAGCTCCCAGTAAAAAAACTCATCATATGCCAATGCCTGATGTGCCGGCGTAGCTCCATCGTTCAAAGCGGAAAGATCCGCTTCGGGAGGGGGAGAGTGTACGTGACCGAGCGCCTCGCGAAGAGGCGGAAATGCCGCCGGACAGAATTCAGCGGGGACAACGCTTTCGATATTCGCGAGAAAACCGGCAACCACATCGCGCATGACCCGGCGCATCGTTTTTTGATGTATACCTTCTGTCAGCGGGTAGACAGGCACAATCCGTCCGAAATTAGCCGGGTCGGAATCCAGAATCGATTGGAGCGTGCCTCCGTCCGGCAGCCACTCGACATCCGGATGGTGTACTTCACGCTGGTACCCGAACTGGTTAACCTCTCCGCTGAAAACGCCGATACGACCGATTTTCCAGGTACGTTTCATCCAGGTAGCGTTGGCATGAAACCACTTGCAGACAATTGTGCCGCTGTCATCACGCACAACCGCCTCAAATATCCGTTTCCCCCCTTTGGTCGTAGTGGCGTCAGCTGACACCACCGTTCCGGAAAAAACGGCACTCTGGCCGGGTCGAAGTGACGATACCGGAGTCAGGCAGCGACGGTCTTCGTAGCGCAGCGGCAGCAGATAGAGGGCATCCTCGACGGTACGGATCTCTCGTTTTTCGAGCAGAGCAGCCAGTTTTGGCCCGATTCCCTTGATAAACTGGATACCGGTTTCAAGATTTTTGCGGGAAATCGCAGTGGTAGCGTTTTTGCCGGTTACGGAGGCAGCTGTAACGAAAGAAGAAGTACCATGATGTTTCGGTCTCACAACAATAGTCCCATTCACCTCTTCCATGGTTAGCGAGTCTCCTGCAACAAGGCCCAACTTTTTCACAATATCGAGGGGAACTATTATTGAGTTATTTTCTAAAATGGTGACTATGGACATGCACATACCTACTCTATACTACCAAATTGCAAGGAAATCAAGGTATTGCGCTGGCTGTTGGGCAGGCATTGATCCTACTTTTGCTCGCAGAAATCCATGAACCAAAAAAACGGGGAAAGAATGCCCATGAACCAGATAAAACAGAACAAACCGGTACCGACATTGAATATTCTGAAGTTTGTACATGGGGCGAATACCCGATCATGAAAACGTAACAGGGGATACCGGTCTCTGCCCATAAGTGGTCGTAACAAGACATCAACAAAGAAAAATGCCTGCCAGGAATTCTCCCGGATATATTTCCCCAGAAGATAGAAAGTACGAAGCGTTCCACCTATCCCCCACGTGTCACGCATCATGCGCCGGATCAAAAGAAAAAATGGCGACAGAAGCAGTGTGCCGGCATCCTGCTGCGATTTGTACACACCCGGTGCACGGGCAAAGAACACCCTTTCCCCGACGCTGTATAATCCCATCATCATACTCATCAGGATATAACGGCGGTGAAGCCCTTCTGCTTCAAAACGTCGCGCAGACGTTTTAAGATAGCCGGGAAGCGTAATCAACTTCCCCATGGAACGTATCTTTCCCGCAATATGTTGATCTTCAAGAAAGGGAAGGCTTTCGTCGAATCCGCCGAGTTCACTGAAAAAGTCCCGTGTCAGCAACAATCCCTGATCGCCGTTCGTCGTGTCGGCACGGTTAAAAGCGCTCTTCTCCTCGGCATACCGATACGCCATTGCATTGCGCGCTGTCGAGCGTACGAACCGCAGACGAAAATGACCGGCACTCCGGCAATTCACGCGCAATTCTGATGTCATGGCAGACACAGCATTACTGAGAAGCGTGGGATCATCCACGCGCGAGTCCGCATGAAGGAATAAAAAATATCTGCCGGATGCCCGACCGGCAGCAGCATTCATCTGTGTTCCCCGGCCTCGTTCGGCGTTCACAAACGTTGCGCCATAAGCTTTTGCAACTGATCCGGTTGTATCCGAAGAGCCACCATCGCCAATGATGATCTCGAACTGAATATCCCGCTGGTTCTTGAGATCAGCCAAAAGTGCCGGCAGATTTTCCGCTTCGTTGAGAGTCGGAATGATAATAGAGAGAAGCGGCTTTACTCTTTGCAGAAAAACCATGTGTGGTTCTTTCCTTATGATTTTAGGAAGCCGGCGCTCCGATGCTGCTCTTTGCCGGAAGCGCCTGAAGCACGTACGGGTAGAGAGCGTCGGTTATAATCCGGTATCCTTCTGCAACGGGGTGAATACCATCATTCTGGTTGAGAGCCGGGTCACCGGCTACCCCCTGCAAAAAGAACGGCATCAGCTTTACCCCCTGCTGTTTTGCCACAGCGGGATAGATGGCGGCAAAAGCCGATGTATAGTCCTTCCCCATGCTCGGTGCCATACGCATCCCGGCCAAAATGACGGAAACCCGGTTTTCTTTGAGCAACTGCACGATATCCGAAATGTTCTTTTTCGTCACGTGCGGATCAATACCGCGTAATCCGTCATTCGCTCCTGTTTCAAGAATGACGATTTCGGGCTTGAGCCTGAGCACCCAGCCTACCCGCGAAAGCGTGCCGCTGCTTGTTTCACCACTGATCCCCGCGTTAACGACCCTCCACTGAAAACCCGCAGCCTGCAGTTTTTTCTCCAGCTGAGCTGGATAAGCATCTGCTTCATTAACACCATATCCCGCGGTAAGGCTGTCGCCGACCGCAACAATGGTTCCGGCGAAGGTGCGCTGTTCCAGCTTTGCCGGAACCGGCGGAGTATGCCGGTCACAACCTCCGATCAGGCACCCCGGAATAATCATCAGGAGAGACATCTTCAATATGTTTATCATCGTTACTCTCCAGTTTTATTACTCATTCATCAGCTTGTTCCCGCAAGAACAGCGCTGGCTTCACCAGAAAAATAGATCGTGAAGCTCCAAGTCCCACGGCACTGACGAGCAACATGACTGCAAGGACCATTAGAAAGCTGATACCGATAAACGGGTGATACACAACATCGAGTTCAAGGTGACAAACCACCCAGCTGCCGATTTGGGCAAGAACCATGGCAGTTACCGCACTTACCAGTCCAAGACAGATATTTTCCACGGCAAATGCAGCCAGCACGAAACGCCTCCGCGCGCCGAGGATTGTATAATAGACGGCCTCCCGTGTACGGGCATAGCGCGTGGCAAAGACAGAACCGATAATAATCAGTACCCCTGCAACAACACTGAACAGGGTAAAAAAACGGATGATCAACGACAATCTGCTCATAATTCCGGCGAAAACCGTTACCGTTTCCGTCAGGTTAATCACCGTCACGTTCGGGAATTTCGCCACAATACGGTTTTGGAGCGTTGCGATATGCTCCTTTTCGACTCTGACTGCGGCGAACAGGGTTTGTGGTGCGTCTTTCAGGATCTTCTCCGGAAAAACAAAGTAGAAGAATGGCTGGAACGCCTCCCGTGTACTTGAACGGATACTCGAGATCCGCGCTTCTACCGGAATACCCTGGATACGGAACGTGACACTATCGCCAATGTGCATATCCCGCATTTTCAAAACCGTGTCAAGAACCGATACCTGCAATTCAGGCCAATCATTGCGAAAGAGAGAGTTTCCCGTGGTAATCCGCTCATTATCCAGAAGTTGCTCCCGATAGGTCAGGTTAAACTCTCTGCCAAGATTGTCACCACGTTTTTGCCGCTCTTTCACCGGATCGACCGGTACACCGTTGACGGCAATGATACTACTACGGATAATCGGATAGTACGCTGTCGCGATGCCAACTGTCTGAACAAAGGACGATTTCTGTCCCGGCTGAATATCGATAAAGTAAACATTTGGTGACTTCGGGGGATAGGACCGGATGAAGTCCATATCCAGGTTCTTCTCAATGAGGGTTATGGAAAAAATCACCGCCAGGGAAGCGGTCAGCGTTACAATCGTCGATCTGGTGGCATTACCGGGGCGAAAGAGACCTTTCAGCGCCTGACGCAGGATCAGATTTACCGGTTGTCGTTTTCTCAAAACGTACAAGACTCCTTCGGCACAGAGTGCGGAAACGAAAATCAGCAGGCTGACACAAATCACGAAATACAGGCCGGTCTTCAACTCCCTGACCCGCCAGAGCACCATGAGAAAAAAGAAAAGCATGGTTATGCCAATGGCAAACCAGGTCGGACGGTTCTGTCCGGTTCGTTGTTCGTCCTTGCCAAAAATGGCCCGCGGCTTCAGATCCCGAAGCCGGTAAATCGGCAGGACGGTAAAGAGAAAGACGACCATCAAACCGAGAAGCAACCCTTCGGCTACGGCACTACCGGAGATGGTCAGCTGCAACCCGGCGGGAAGCACCCCTTGGAACAGCTTCGGGAGAAACAGCTGCAGCAGAAAGCTGGCCGCAACTCCGCAGAGCGTCCCGGCCAGACCAAGGACAAGAGTCAGGGCGAAATAATGTCCGTATATGAAGTTGCTCCCCGCTCCCACCGCTTTCATGATGGCAATGGTTCGCTCCTGTTCATTCAACAGCGCGGACAAAGTACATTGAATGCCGATCCCGGCGAGGAGCAGCGTAAAGATACCGATCAGGTTAAGGAAAAAAAGCATGTTATCGAAGAACCGCCTGACCCCGGAAGCAGCCGTACGGTAGGTCTCTACCCGTTCCCGATCATTTAGTGCCGCACGGTTCAGCTCTTCAGCCATACGGTCGATCCTCTGTTGATTGCGGACCTTGACCAGAATCGAGTAGTGAACTCTGCTTCCCGTGCCGATGAGTTCCAATTTGGCAAGATCCTCTGCTGCAATAAGGATACGTGGACCAAGGGAAAACATATTCACCGGTCGATCCGGTTCCGACAACAGGATATCGATGACAGCCAGGGTGGAACTGCCGATTTTGAGCCGGTCACCAACCCGCAGCCGCAGACGGTCAAGCAGTTGCTGCTCAACAATTACCCCGCCGGCTGTTCGCACTTCGCCAAAAGGTCGTCCGGAAGCAAGTTTAACAGCTCCGTAGAATGGATAACCCGCCTCGACAACCTTCAGATCGGCAAGCAGAGACTCATCGTTTCCTGCTCCCCGCACCACCGAATAAAATTCATAAACCCTGGCGGTTTCTATCTCTTTCCGTTTCGTCCGGGCGGCGACCGCCTGGATGAGAGCCGGTGAAAATGGAGCGTGGGCGGTGATAATAACGTCAGCGGCGTGCAGAGCGCGGGCGTCCTGCAGGAGTGACGAGTGAACGCTTCGGCTGAAACTGCCGAGAGTTACCAGTGTGACGACCGAAAGAGCCGCACAGAGCACAAAAACGGCTGACTGCCTAAGAGAGCCACGGATCTGACGAAACAGAAGACGATTATGATACATGGCCGGAGTTTGCAACAAACCTGCCGTCCCGAAGCGTAACAACCCGATCTGCACTTTGCGCGATCTCCTGGCTGTGAGTAACGAGAATCAGGGTGGTCCGGCGCTCGCGGTGGAGCTCCTGAAGCAGCGCCAGAACGGCCCTGCCGTTGGCAGCATCAAGATTACCGGTCGGCTCGTCGGCAAAAAGAATACGCGGTTCGTTGATCAAAGCCCGGCAGATCGCACAGCGCTGTTTTTCACCTCCGGAAAGCTGATGGGGAAAACTGTGGGCCCGACCGGTAAGCCCCACGCGTTCAAGGAGCCGTTCCGCTTTATCCCGTGCGTGAGGATCGCCGGCCAATTCGGCGGGAAACATGACGTTTTCAACTGCCGTAAGAGATGGGATCAGGTGAAACGATTGGAATACGAAACCGAAGACAGCATTTCTGACAGGGGCAAGATCATCTTCGGTGAGATCGGTGATATCTCGATCTCCGAGCAAAACTCTGCCCGTATCAGGACGGTCCAGACCCGAAAGTATGGAGAGAAGCGTCGACTTTCCACTGCCGCTTTCACCCTTGATTACGAGAAATTCACCCACTTCAACGCTGAGGGAAATCGTGTCGAGAACCGTCATGGCGCGGCTGTCTATAGAATATGTCTTGGAAACGGAACGGGCTTCAAGGGCGGGCATAATACGATACTCCGAATAGTAATCTCAGGAAAAAACTTTACTCCATTTCTTAAGTGGAAGTACCCTACCCAGAGATTCAGCCTTGACCCGGTATCTTTCATCCGCTGTGATCAGGGTTGCCGACGGGTGTACTAATGCCGAAGCGAGATAAATGGTATCGAAGAGGTGATGATTAAGCTGGATTGAAAGCTGAACTGCCTTGAGATAGAGGGCGCTGCCCGATGCCTCACCATAATCGAAAGCCAGCAGTTTCCATGTGTGCTGTTCAGTCTTATCCGGTACTATCCGGGCAAGCACAGCCAACACTTCAGCCCGCCAGATTGGTGGTTGATATAACTCGATCCGGTCATCGCGATACGCCCGCAAAAGGTCAAGGGCCTCTTCCATATCATCTTCAACGGAGGATTCAGTGACAAACCACTTGATCGCAACACTGGCATCGACAACTACAACCGGTTTCAATGCCGTACCTCATCTCGCGCAGCCTGAATGGATTCGCGTGACACCTGCGGTGCGCTGCCATGATCGGCCAACAGTGCATCGACAGCCTCTCTGCGCCGCTTGAGGTTGAACTCCTGTTCAGCGGCCCGGCGCATCAACTCAGAGATCACAGCACTCCGATTGGCACCTGCAAACGCAGTATTGAACAGCTCTTTTACTTCATCCGGGATACTGTAATTGACTGTAGCCATAACAACATCCTCCTTTGTATATATATTTATACAATATTTTATACATTGTTTTCAATATGAATATAGATGCGGTGTTTATCTGCAGATAAACACCGCATCTTCTTTATTCAGATGTTCCTAGAATTGTCGAGATCGGTATGGTTGTTTTGTCGCTGAAACCGGCTGATATGGTTTAAGCTGCTTTCTTTGCCCGCTCTCGCTGCATTTCAGTTCTGAGCATAGCATTGACTCGCGTTGTGTAACCTTTACCTTTATGTTTTAACCAGGCTACCACGTCTGCATCAATTCGCATACTAACCGATTTCTTGACAGGCCGATAAAATTTGCCAACTTCAAAGCCGCTCCAGTCTGTTATCTCCGGAATGTCCGTAAAATTTACATCCTCTTCCGGCATAGCTTCCAGGGCCTCTAATTCTGCCAGTTGGTTCTCAGTAAGTTCCTTCTTCATAATTTTTCCTTTCCTTCCTTGAAGCCTTTCGAGCTGATATAATTATTCGAACATCTTCAGTGCCTGGGAATGTATGAGCTACCAATACAATGTACATCCCGGCTATCTGTCCAACAGTCTGCCAGCGTTCCTCTCCACCCTCAATGCGGTCTCGCCTGATGATGTGCAGCGGATCGTCAAAGTCATGTTGCGCGACTTCTAAGCTAAGCTTATGGTCTCGAATATTGAGCTGGTTTTTATTCTCATCCCAAATGCAATTCATAAGTTGAATAGTACCATGTATCTACAATATTGTATATACGTTACAAGAAAAACCGCTGTTTTTTTCCATTCGGTCACACCTACTTCCGCACAAAGATTTCTTTGGCAAGATTGGTATCAATGGCAAATTCCGAATATCCGACCCGGAATATATAGGACGGATAGGCCTGCACCAGGACGATCTTGTTCCCCGGCAGCACCCCCATTGCCATCAGCTTCTGCATTTTCTTGTTGTCCTCGGTCTGGATATAGGCGATCTCCCCCTCCTGCCCTGATTTGAACTCGGTCAGGGGAACAACCCCAAGGTCCCCCTCCGCCTTTGCCTGGAAGCAGCATTCACCGGGGGGAATCGGCTTGCCGTGGGGACAGGTCGTCGGATGATTGAGCATGGTGCAGACCTTGATATCGGCGCCCTCGTTGAGCAGGTGTTCAAACTGGCATGCCTTGAATTCGGCATCATCGCCCCGGATATTAAGCACATCCATCATCAGCCGCTCCGCCAGACGGTGACGGCGGATCGTCATTTTCCCTTCATCGCGCCCCTCCGGGCGGAAGTAGACCATCCCCTGGCGGATCTCGATCATGGCATGACCGGTCAACTCGCGATAGGCGGGATCATCTGTCGGGAAATTCATCTTTGCGGGATCCAGAAAAGCACCCCCATCCTCTTCAACCGAAACCCATAACGCTTCAAGTATCTCTTCAGCCTTTTCCGAAAGTTTCATACCGTATCTCCCTAATGATCAATATTCTTTACCAAAGATTTTTTTCAATTTCCTTACCACGCCAGGCTCCAGCGGGTTTTTGTAATTACAGCGTGGGCAATGGATGCTGTGGCAACCGCCGTGACAACCGCCGCACCCTTTTTTGCCGGCGCTTTCTTCAAATTCACAACCGCAGAATCCGCAGATCATGCCAGTAATCCGGTTGCCAGCAACGCCTTATTCAACACATATCCGCTGCCGAATGCCAGCAGACTGACAAAAAATCCGATGGTGCCGGCCACCCTCCATCCCCGCTCCTTCTTCATAATCAGGAACTGGGCTACACAGGGAATGAAGAGGGTCAGGGTCACCGCAGCCACGGTCAACTGGCGAGCATCCATGAGTCCCTTGGTCTGCAGCTCGTACAACCCGGCAGCCCCATAGTCGCGGCGAAAGAATCCGAAAATGAATGCAACCGCTGTTTCTTTCGGGAGACCAATGGAAGCCATCACCGGGGTCATAACATTGATCAGTTTCCCGAAAAAACCGGTAATTTTTCCGAGCCAGAGCAGTATTGAGGCGAGTATGAACAGCGGCAGGATTTCCATGAAGTACCACTGCATGCGGGTATAGGTCTTGGTAACGACGTTGCCGAACTGCGGCAGTCGCATCGGGGGGAGTTCCATGTAGAACATGGGCGCCTCTCCGGGAAGAATTCTGGCTGAAAGCAGTCCGACCACAATGAATAGCAATAACAGACACCCGCCCCACACCGCCAGAGCGCCGGGAAATTTGGAGAGGAGCGACATTATCACTCCCAGCTGGGCCGAGCAGGGAATGGTCAATGAGAGAAGAATGGTGGCGATAATCCGTTCGCGGGTGGTTTCGAGGGTACGGGTGACCATGGTGGCCATGGTGTCGCAGCCGAAACCGAGCACCATCGGGATCACCGCCCGGCCGGTCAGGCCGAAATGTTTGAAGATGCGGTCAACCAGGAGCGCCAGGCGCGGGAAGTAGCCGGTATCCTCCAAAAAGGAGAAGAACACGAAAAATGTCGCCACGATAGGCAAAATGATGCCGACCGCATAACGGATACCAAGGGTGATGATGCCATATTCGCCGACGAACAGTTCCTGAATGATCTCCCAGGGAATAATTCCTTTGACAACGCCGATGATCCAGGGGTTGAACAGCTCTTCAAAGAGCTTTACTTCCAGAAAGTCCACCAGCGTGCCTGCTCCAAAAACCCCGACAAACTGGTAGAGCCCGAAATACAGTACGATCAGCAACAGGGGAATACCGGTTAACGGCTGGACCGCCAGACGCGCCAACCGTTCCGCAGGGGTCACAACCCGTTTTTCCGGCGCAGTGAAGACGCCGTTTACGATCTTTCGGACCATCTCGTTACGCTCCAGCGACAGGTCGAGATGAAACGATTCGCGGCGGTTAAATGCAATTTCCCGAACTTTTTCGGCCAACAGTTTGTATCCGTCTCCCTCGCGCTGACGCACCAGTTCGGTGATTTCCTCGTCCTGCTGCAACAACAGCAGCGCCAGGGCACGGCAGGAAAGTATGTATTCTCCCTGCAACAGGTACGCAACCTCATTGATGTCGCGCTCCAGCAGGCGGCTGTATTCAAAACGCTGCTGTTCGCAGGAACTGCGGTATTCGGTTATAGCTGTACGGATCTCATCTATGCCGCGTTTACGGGCAGTTGCCGCCCCGATCACCGGGATGCCGAGCTTCTGCTGCAACAACTTCATATCGATGGCAAGCCCCATCCGCTCCGCTTCATCCATGATATTGACCACCAGAATTACCGGCAGACCGGCTTCGATCAGCTGGATCGTCATGGCCAGCATCCGTTCCAGGTTTCGAGCGTCAAGCACGTGCAGCACCACATCGGGGCGCTCGTGCAGCAGGATCTCGCGGGCGACCCGCTCCTCTTCGGTAATGGTGTGGATCGCATACATTCCGGGGGTATCGATGACCTCCCACTGCTGACCGATAATGGCAGCGCTTCCCCGCGAAACCTCCACCGAGGTGCCGGGATAGTTGGAAACCGTTACGTAAGCTCCGGTCAATGCGTTGAACAACACACTCTTACCGACATTTGGATTGCCAACCAGGGCCACTTTCCGTGCATTGCTGTTCATGGATAGTTCTGTCTGTTTACCGCAGCATGTAGCCATATTCGTACATCCTTATTATGATTTTGATATTCATTTTCAATTAAAAAACAAAATAATACCCTCCCGGCAAAAGGAGGGCTATGGTTAATTATTATCTACAATTCGCACAGAGACCGTACATCTCCATCTTGTGGCTTTTGATCAAAAATCCGTGGCGCGCAGCAATCTCGTTCTGCAATTTCTCGATGGTTTCATCCTCGAATTCGACGATGCTGTTGCACCCCGTACAGACCAGATGGTCGTGATGCTCACCCGCCAGAACATGCTCATAGCGGGTCTGGCCGTCATGAAGCAAAATCTCCCGAGCCAGACCGGCCTCGACAAAAAGTTTGAGCGTGCGATAAACCGTGGCATACCCGATACCGGCCTGACTGGATTTGATTTTAAGATACAACTCTTCGACACTGATATGTTGATGAGTCGAAAGAAAAATATCGAGGATAACATCACGTTGGCGGGTAGAGCGAAGACCTTTGGCGACGGTAAAATCGTGAAATCCCTTTTTCTTTTCAAGAATCATTCGCCCTCCTTATTGAACATGAAAGTCAATATAAAGAACGCGCACAAAATAGTCAAGCATTTTTATTCCATCTGTCATGTCATCTTAAACCGGAGTACGGCAATAATCTGAATTAATAAGTAGCTTAAAAAGTCATCTTGTTTGTGAGGTCAACAGGTACCGGCCAACCCAGTTTTTTGCAAACTGGTATGCGGTGCGGCCACACCGTTTGCTCTTGTCGTGCGACCACTGCACGGCATCCCGCTCAATTTCGCTGCTCCAGGGGATTTTAACCTTGCGCAATTCACACTCTTTTTCGATATTCAGGCGTACGGCATCAAGATACCGATCCTGCGAAAACGCATAAAAAGCGACCCAGATACCGAACCGGTCGGAAAGAGACACCTTTTCTTCCATTGCTTCGCTCTGCTGCATCTCCCCCCGGACAAATTTTCCGCCAAGATGGTCCCCTTCGTACTCCGGCAACAGGTGGCGACGATTGGAGGTTACGTAAATAAGGACATTTTCCGGAGCGGAGTAAACTGAACCGTCAAGCGCGCTTTTCAGCATTTTATAGCTTAGCTCCCCCACCTCGAAGGTCAGGTCGTCACAGAGCAGGATAAAGCGGTACGGTTCATTTTCAACCGCGTTGAATATTTCTGAAAGGTAAATCAGGTCTTCCTTTTCAACCTGGATAAAGCGCAGTCCCTGGGATGCATACTCATTCAGCAGCGCCTTGACGATCGATGACTTGCCGGAACCGCGTGACCCCCAGAGCAGGGCGTTATTTGCCGGCAGTCCGGCCAGAAACTGGCGCGTATTGTTAACCATGATTTCTTTCTGCTCGTCAACGCCGAGCAGTTCCTTTAACGTGGTTGTATCGGTTACACGAACCGGTTCAAGATACCCGGAAAATGAATGACGGCGCCAATTCGCTGCAGTACAGGTAGACCAGTCAATCGGTGCGACCGCTTTCGGCAGCAACATTTCTACGGAACTCAACACGCGTTCGAGTCTGGCAACAACATCGGGTTTCAAGTTGAACATGGTTCAATATCTCACTTTTTAAAAATTGTATTGTGGCAAATAATGCATGTCACCGGTAGGCTAACTAGCTGGGAATAGGCACTAAAATGCGGGTCTTTCTTATACGTCATCCTGTTGCCCACTGTCAAATCAAAAATCCCCGACGAATCTTCTATTGCTATTTGTTTTCATTTTTAGATAAAAAGAAGTGTGGTGAGTGAGTTAATAAGGAGATCTATGAAGATAATCGATTTGATCAACCGGAATGACCAGTTCTTTTCATTTGAATTTTTTCCACCGAAAGCGCGCGAAGACTGGCCCGTATTTTTTCAGTCCGTACAGCGGCTCGCGAAGTTGCAGCCGCTCTTTGCCTCTGTGACATACGGCGCTGGCGGAAGCGCACATGTGGAGTCACTTGAAATCGTCACCCGCCTGCAGCAGGAATATGGCCTTGAAACCATGGCGCACTTAACCTGTGTCGGCTCGGAGCCAGATGCGATAACCCGCTTCCTGAGCGCTTTGACGGTGGCGGGCGTAGACAATGTACTGGCCTTGCGCGGAGATTTGCCTACGGATGAAGTGCCCGGCGCCACCAATACCTCCCTACTACAGTACGCTTCCGATCTGGTCACCCATATTCAGGATTCGTTTCCCGCCTTGGGAATCGGAGTTGCCGGATACCCGGAGGTCCACCCGGAGGCTGTAAGCACGCAGTCAGATATTTCTTATTTGAAACTCAAACTTGACAAAGGGGCGGACTTTGCCGTAACGCAGCTCTTCTTTGAAAACAGCCTGTATCACACCTTTGTGAAACGTGCACGCGAAGCGGGTATTGTCAAACCGATCATCCCCGGCATTCTACCGGTCGTCAGTCTGAAGGTCATAAAAAGAATCGTGTCATTGTGCGGAGCATCAATACCGGCGGAATTTCTTGCCGAACTTGAACAAGCGGATCAGACAGGAGGAGCGGCAGCAGTGCAAAAAGTCGGCATTGCCCATGCGCGGCGCCAGATCCGGGAACTGCTGGATACCGGCGCTCCGGGAGTACATATTTATACGCTTAACCGTGCCGAAGTTGTAATACATCTGCTGGAGGGAATGGAAATCAAATCCCTTTCGTAACGGAGGGAACTTAAAAAGCTCCCCCTTTATGAAAGGGGGAGTGAGTGGGATTTGCTTATCTTTTTTTTCTTTTCCCCGGAGTCGTAACCGTCCCATCGGATGAATTATGATAACCGCAGTCACGGGGAAGCCACCGCAGGGTCTGGACCAGTTCCGGAGTCAATTTTACACAGCTGGGATTGATCTCGAACCTGCGCTCGAAGATTTTGCACCGGCGACTGATAACATCAAGAAAACGACATGCCGTCTGGGTATAGAAGATGGTACCGCGATCGTCTTCAATTTTTTCAAAACAACAGCGCCCGCATTGCAGGCAACGGCTATCCCAGTCAGGATTTTCGACGACACTGTCGGCCATCACTTACTTTTTGCCCCTCTGAGATCTGGATCGCACCATATCCCCCAGGGTTCCCATCCCCTTGGGAGCATCATCCGACTGGCGCCGAAACTCAGACAGGGAGGCCTCTTCTTCTGCGGCAGCCCGGGCCGGACCGGCCAAAGCGAGGGAGATTCGACGATTGCCGCGATCAATGTTCTCTATCTTGACTTCAATCTGTTCCCCTTCCTTGACAACCTCGCGAGGGTGGTTGATCCTCTTGCCTGACCCTAGTTTCGATATATGAAGCAGACCATCCACTCCGTCGCTCAACGTGACAAATGCGCCAAATGTATCCAGACGAGCTACCGTCCCGGTATGAAACGAGCCTTCCGGGAACGCGTCAACCACCCGATCCCACGGATCTGCCAAGGTATCCTTGATGCTCAAGGAAATCCGCTCCTTTTCCTTGTCAATCGATTTGATAACCACTTTCAGCTGCTGACCGACGCTGAGCACTTCACGGACATCTTTCACCCTGCTCCAACTGATCTCCGAAACCGGAATCAACCCTTCCAGACCGCCAATGTCGACAAATGCACCATAATCCTGTAGCGATGTAATGGTGCCGGTAACCGTCATCCCCTCACTGATTCCGGCCTGCGCCTCCTCTTTCAAACGGCGCTGTTCTTCTTCAAGCAGAGCACGTCGGGATACGATGATATTGCGACCATTTTCGGCATATTCACTGATCTGGAAGGTCAGACGGGTACCGATCAACGACTCCGGATTCTCGACGCGCCGAAGAGCAATCTGGGAATACGGGCAGAACGCACGAACTGTCCCCCCAACCTTTATTTCATAGCCCCCCTTGATCTCCTTTTCAACCACTCCTTCAACCGGAACTCCTGCCTGCCAGGCCTGCTCCAGCTGAGCACTGCCACCGGCGGACACGCCGCCACCGATTCTGGTGGTAAAACGCATTTCCCCATGGCTTGATGAGAGAAAATAAGCGGCGATGGTATCGCCTTCTTTCACGGTAAGAGCGCCGTCAATATCCAGGAACTCCTTCCGTTCAATAACCCCCTCACCTTTCTGGCCGGTATCCATAAAAATCCACTCTGAACCGATCTTCAGAACTTTTCCGGTCAGCTTCTGTCCCGGTTCCAACCAACGTTTATTCTGTTTGGAACTCTCCTCGAACAGTTCGGCAAAGCTCTCATCCTCAGTTTCAACAATTTCTTCACTCAAGTCATCGTCAAGATCATTCTTTCTAATCATGTATGTATCACTCCCTTAAGTAGTTACAGGACATGCTGTCCTGAATTATTTTATCAGGTTTGGATTGTTGCGACGTAAATAAAACTAATAACACACAGGACACAAATAGTCATGCTGCTATTTAAAAAAACGTACTAAAATAGAAGCTGATAAAAAATATAATAAAATCGTCTCTCTCCCGCAAAAATTACGGTACCATCAGTTTTTTGCCCTCCTACCCCTTGAAAATCAGACTCTCCATGCTTACGTTAAGCGCATTGTAAATCTAACATTTCGAAGGAGACACATCAGTTATGTCCAAGACAACCAAACAGTTCCAGACCGAAGTACAGCAGTTGCTTGATCTGGTGATCCACTCACTCTATTCCAACAAAGATATATTTCTTCGCGAACTGATTTCCAACGCTTCAGATGCCGTCGACAAAATCCGCTTTGAATCCCATTCCGACGAATCACTTCTTGAAGGCAACAGCGATTGGAAGATCAAGCTGATTTCCAATAAGGATGCCGGCACTCTGGTGATACAGGATAACGGTATCGGCATGAACATGGCTGAAGTAGAGGAAAACATCGGCACCATTGCCCGATCCGGCACCAAGGCGTTCATGCAATCGCTGAAGGAAAAAGCCTCCGGCGACAACCCCGAATTGATCGGGCAGTTCGGGGTCGGATTCTATGCTTCATTCATGGTAGCTGACCGGGTAACGCTCGAAACCCGCAAAGGTGGATCAGCATCGGACGGTTGCCGCTGGGAATCGACTGGAGACGGCAGCTATACCGTTGAGGAATGTACCCGCGAACTGCGCGGCACCGAAATCACGCTGCATCTCAAGGAAGAGTTCAAACAGTATCTGGACGAATGGAAAATCCGCTCTATCGTTAAAAAATATTCCGACTACATTCAATATCCGGTTGTCATGGATATAACCCGTACGGAAACTCCCAAAGGGGTTGATGGTGAAGTGATTGAAGGTGCGGGCACCATCGAAAAGACGGAAGAGCAGACCCTTAACTCGATGAAAGCCATCTGGGCCCGCGCCAAGAGTGATGTCACAGAGGAGGAATACACCGAATTCTACAAACATGTCTCGCACGATTACGATGCGCCGTTCCGCACGATTCACTTCTCCGCCGAAGGTGTCAGTGAATTCAAGGCGCTGCTCTATTTGCCGGCCAAGAAACCGTTCGACATGTTCATGAATGATCGCAAGAAAGGTCTTCAGCTCTATGTCCGCCGCGTTTTCATCAGTGACAAGTGCGAAGAGTTGATCCCTGACTACCTCCGTTTTGTCAAAGGTGTCGTAGATTCATCTGACCTGCCGTTGAATGTTTCCCGCGAAATTCTCCAGGAAGATGTTCAGATCAAGCGTATCCAGAAAAGTCTGGTTGGCAAAATTCTTTCAACACTTTCAGAAGTCAAGGAACAGAAGCTCGATGAATACGTGACCTTCTGGAAGGAATTTGGCCAGGTTATCAAGGAAGGATTGCACTTTGACTACGCCAACAAGGAAAAACTGCAGGAACTGATCCTGTTTGAAAGCACTTCCACCGAAGCAGGCTCTTTTGTTTCTTTGAAAGAGTACGTCGGCAGAATGCCTGAAGGGCAGAAAGATATCTATTACATCACAGGAGCGAGTCGCGAAACGTTGGAACAATCTCCGCATCTGGAGGTTTTCCGCGCCAAGGGGTACGAAGTATTGTTCCTGACCGATCCTGTTGATGAGTGGGTTGTACAATCGCTTACGGAATATGATGAAAAGCATCTCAAGGCGGTTGACCGCGGCGATATCAGCCTGGACAGTGAAGAAGAGAAGAAGGAAAAGGAAAAGAAGCGTGAAGAGGCTCAGAAGGAGTTCAGCGACCTGATATCCCTGATCAATGATCGCCTGAAGGACAAGGTTAAGGAAGTGCGTTTTTCCAACCGTCTGACCGACAGTGCCTGCTGTCTGGTTGCCGATGAATACGGCATGAACGCCAACATGGAGCGCATCATGAAGGCGATGAACCAGGCGGTTCCAGAATCAAAGCGTATTCTTGAATTAAACCCGGATCACGCCATCCTGAAAGCGATGGCTTCTATTCACCAGAAAGACTCGTCGTCAGCGGCGCTGACTGATTACGCCGATCTGCTTTACGACCAGGCCCTTTTGACGGAAGGTTCCACCATTAAAGATCCTCTCCGTTTTACCAAACTCGTAAGCGATCTTATGGTGAAGGCAGCCCAGTAATTCAGTACCGGTAAGATGAGAGCAAGATACGTATGGCCTCCGGAAACATATCATTCCGGAGGCCGTTTTTTTTAAAATTAAAATAATTTCTTGCACTTTCAGAAAAAATAGAGTACTAAGATCGTTCTTTTAAAGACGGCATACTGTGCCGAATCTCCTTGCTCCGGGTAGGACCGGGGCTCGAATCCGTGAGGAGGATTTTCAACATGAGGAAGTACGAAACAATTTTCATCCTCCAGCCTGAACTGAGCGAAGACGACATAAAGTCCGTCACTGCAAAGGCGCAAGACGTCATTTCGACGTACAAAGGCGAATGTTTCAGGATGGACGACTGGGGTATCAGGAAACTGGCCTATCCCATCAAGAAGTCTGCCAGAGGCCGTTACTACTATCTCCGTTTTGATGGAGACAGCGCCCTGATCGCCGAACTTGAGCGCCGCCTCCGTCTTGACGACAAGGTACTGCGTTACCAGAGTGTCAACATCACCGATCTACCCGAGCGCGCCGCAGCTGAGAAAAAAGTTGAAGCGCCTGAAGCCGTAACGGAAGAAACTGCCGAAGAGACAACCGCTGCTGAAGAAGCTGCCGAATAACATTTCCTGGAGGAGATATACTTATGAGTGACGAAAGACCAGCAACAACTTCATCTTATCAGCGTCCTACAGGTGCCGGCCAGCGCCCCGCAGGCGGACCGGGACAGCGTCCCGCAGGTGGCCCCGGCGGCCAGGGGGGACCTCGCAAACGTCGTCCGTTTCAACGTCGTAAAGTATGCCGTTTCTGTGCAGAAAAGAACTTGACTATCGACTACAAAGAGCCACGCACACTACGCTTTTTCATTACCGAGCGTGGCAAGATTGTGCCACGCAGAATTTCCGGTAACTGTGCAGCTCACCAGCGTCACATCACAGAAGCGATCAAGCGTGCCCGCAACATTGCGCTGCTTCCGATTGCGGCGAATCACGCAGTAAGCTGATTCTATTAAGAATGAACCTGACATCACCAGCCGACCACTCCCTGTGCGTGCGCCTGAAAGCGTCACTCCTGGGAGTAGTCGGTTCATTTGTTTTATTTGCAGCCTATCTGGCGGTACCCCCTCTGGGAATTTTTTCAGGGGTACTGGCGCCGTTCCCAGCCACATATAACCGTTTGGTGTATGGTCGCGTACCGTCGTTGATTATTTTACTCGGTGCAACGACCGCTTTAACCGCCCTGTTTGGTATTGTTGCCGGTGTATTATACCTGGGCATGTGCACAATGATAGGTTTTCTCATGCCGGAACTATTGTTACGTGGCTTTAGCGGCAGCCGGGCACTGTTATGGACAACAGCAGCCAATCTGTTTATTTTTGCAGCCGGCATTATTGCCTATGGCACTGTTTCCGGTGTCAATCTGCAACAGGTTATTTCTGTTGAAATTTCAGGGAGTTTAAAGCAGGCGCTTGCCTTATACGAAAAAGGCGGGGTAACCGGTGAAGAGTTGGACATCGTTAAACAATCGATGGTTACAGCGGCTGATCTGCTGCAACGTCTCTACCCGGCTCTTGCAACAATAATGTTTGTAGCTATTGCGGGATGTAACCTTGTTCTTGTTAAAAAGGCCCTTGCCAAAACGGCGATAACTCTTGCGATCAGCGATTTCAAAATGTTTAGAAATCCTGAGTTGCTCGTATGGTTGTTGATTTTAGCCGGGTTTGCATTATTGTTACCGGTATCACTGATTACAACTCCGGCACTTAATATTTTACTTATTATTACCCTGATGTATTTTTTTCAGGGCATGGCGGTTGTTTCCTCGTTTATTTCAATGTATTCCGTTCCAGCTTTTGTGCGGATTTTTTTGTATGTCATGTTGATTATCCAGCCATACCTGCTGGCATTTGTTGCCGGCGTCGGATTGTTCGATCTCTGGGTTGATTTCAGAACCCCCAAAACACAGGAAAACCTGTAAAAAACCTGACAGGCTTGAAAGGAGAAAAAAAGATGAAAGTAATTCTGAATGAGAACATTGAAACGTTGGGTCACATTGGTGACATTGTAAAGGTAGCACCCGGCTATGCCCGCAATTATCTGCTCCCGAAAAAACTTGCTGTCGTAGCCACTGAAAAAAATGCCAAGGCACTTGAGCACACAAAACGTCAAATGACCTACAAAAAGGACAAAGCTCTTGAGTCGGCTAAAAATCTGGGCGCACGACTGGAAGCTCTGGCAATCGTTCTGACGCATAAAGCCGGTGAAGAAGGCAAACTGTTCGGCTCAGTCACCAACATGGAAATCGCCGCCTTTCTAAAGAATAATGGGTTCGAAATTGACCGCAAGAGCATCATCCTTGCCGATGCTATCAAACACACCGGTGATTTCACCGCTACCGTCAAAGTTCATCCTGAAGTGACGGCAAAATTGAAAATATCTGTCACTGCCGCGTAATTCCTGCATCATTATGAAACATGGGCTCGCAGATATCATTTCTGCGAGCCCTTTTCACTCCGTCCCTCATCCCTTGCAGTCACATTGTAACCTTGCGAATAGAGTCTGTTATGCTATTATACTCGCATGTCAACTTCCGTTATAAAAGAGCATATTCCGGAGCAACTTCTTAATCCGTCCGTCTACCCGGTTTCGACCCGTACGGTTGAGTTGATTCAAACACATGTGTCCTGGCTTTTCCTCACGGATACGCACGTTTTCAAGATTAAAAAACCGGTTAATTTCGGTTTTCTCGATTTTTCCACGCTTGAACTCCGCCTCTTTTACTGCCAGGAGGAACTGCGTCTCAATCGGCGGCTCTGCCCGGAAATTTATGAGCGGATTATTGCGCTTCATGAGAGTGATAGCGGCGTAACGTTTGTCGGTGATGGTAATGCAATTGAATACGCCGTCATGATGAAGCGTCTGCCTGCCGACAGGATGCTTGACAGGCTCGTTGACAACGGAACCATTTCACCGGAAGAGATACGGATTGTTGCACGAAAAATTCATGACTTTCATTCCAACGCCCAGACATCGCCCATCATTTCTCAATTCGGCTCTCCGGAGCAGATACTGTTCAACTGGCAGGAAAATTTTGATCAGACCCGGCAATTCCGAATTACGACACTCCCGACTGCTACCAGCGAAACCATTCGCTCCTATGTTGAAACATGTCTTGAGGAGCTGCGCTCGCTGTTTGCCGAACGGGTAAAAAACGGCTCTATCCGCGATTGCGATGGTGATATTCACCTCGGCAATATCTGCCTTCTCGATTCCACCCCGCAGATCTTCGACTGCATTGAATTTAACGAACGCTTTCGTTTTTCCGATATTGCCGCCGACATCGCGTTCCTGCTTATGGATCTTGATTACCACTGTCGCAGCGATTTGGCTGATGCTGCACTTGCCACCTATACTGCAGCATCCGGTGACTCAGACCTTGCAAAAATAATAGTTTTCTACAAAGTCTACCGCGCTTTTGTCCGCGGCAAGGTTGAAAGTATGCAGCTTCTGGATTCCGGCATCACCCCGGAGAAACGTGCCGCCGCCGAAAAACGTGCAACCCGCTATTTTCGTCTGGCATACGGATACTGCATAAGAAGTCGGCTCCCACCCGCCCTGTTTATAACATGCGGAACAATGGGATCCGGCAAAAGCACACTTGCAGATCAGCTTGCCTTTGAGCTTGGTCTTGCATCCTTCAGCTCCGATTCCGTACGCAAGCAGCTTGCAGGCCTGTCTCCGGTCAATACGGTTCTAGTGCCCTTTGGAGAAGGACTGTACACAAAAGAAATAAGCCACAGTACCTACCGTGAACTTGAGCGATTGGCCGACATTGAACTTGCAGCGGGTCACTCGGTTGTGATTGATGCGACATTCGCATCCGCAGCCGAACGAGCCAAATATGCCCGACTGGCTGCTTCACATCACGCGAAATTTGTCATCCTGTTCATGCAGTGTGAAAGCAACAATCAACGCCGACGATTACAGGAGCGATCTTCTCGCGGTGACTCTGTTTCCGACGGGAGAGTTGAACTATTGGATCAACAGATACGGATATTTACCCCCCCTGACGCTTCAGAAGGAATTGTTATTTCGATTGATTCGCAAAACGCATCGGAACATGCCTTGACCTCTGTTTACGAAACATTACTCTCATCATGAAAACACTGAAGACTCAAATACTCCAGCGTCTGCAATTACGCGAATCATGGGTGATTTTTTTCATTCTCGGCATTATCATGATGACCTTTCCGTTTTTGCATATTTTCAACAAGCCGATACTTCTGTTCGGTATGCCGATGCTTTTTCTCTATTTAACCGCAGGCTGGCTCATTTCTATTGTCGTCATCTATATTTTCATGATTGCCAGTCGTCATGAAAATAAGACCGGCGATGAAAAGTATGAACCATGAACGGCGTTGTCTCCTCCGTAGCAACCATAGCGGTTATCTACACAGTCCTTATATTTCTGATCGCCTGGTATGCTCACCATCGCAAGGAAACAGGCCGGAGCATCATCAGCAATCCGATTGTCTACACACTGTCATTAGGAGTGTACTGTACGTCCTGGACCTTTTACGGCAGTGTTGGAAAGGCGGCTACAAGCGGGATTGATTTCCTGCTGATTTATCTCGGTCCTTCGTTAACTGCATTTTCCTGGCTTTTTCTTCTACGCCGTATCGTCAGGATAAGCAAAGAACATAATATCACTTCAATTGCGGATTTTCTCAGTCAACGCTACGGAAAGTCCCCCTGGCTTGGTGCTCTTGTAACACTCATCGCCTTTCTTGGCACCATGCCCTATATAGCCCTTCAGTTAAAAGCGGTCACCTCCAGCTTCTATCTGCTCAGCGGTACCCATACAAACCCTCTCACGTTTGTCACATTCGGATCCGGCACATCGGTCCCAGTCGCCCTGCTTCTGGCTTTAACACTGGCTCTGTTCAGCATAATCTTTGGAGCCCGAAGACTGGCATCGTCAGAGCGTCATGAAGGCCTGATCGCCGCGATAGCTCTGGAATCGCTTGTTAAACTGTTCGCCCTGGTGGTAGTCGGTTTGTTTGTGACGTACGGCATGTTTGATGGTTTTATTGACATCTTCGCACGATTCAAGCTCGCCGATCCCGAACGATTTTCTCACTTGTTTACGCTGCCAATTTCCCGAAATAATCCCAATGACACGCCGACATTTACGCTGCTTTTTTTATCCATGGGAGCAATCATGCTCCTGCCGCGACAGTTTCATGTGATGGTCATTGAAAATTCCGATGAACGACACGTAGCTACCGCAATGTGGCTCTTTCCGGCCTACCTGTTCCTGTTAACTCTGTTCGTCATGCCGATTGCAATCGGCGGTATCCTGGCCACCGGGAGCAGTGCCCATGCAGAGTACTTCGTTCTGTTACTGCCACAACGCGCCGGATATCAGAGTATTGCCCTCATCGCATACCTTGGAGGGCTGTCTGCCGCTGCCGGCATGGTCATGGTTGAATCCATAGCCATATCAACCATGCTGCTGAACCATATCTTCATGCCGGTCATTATCCGCTGCACGCCCCGGACATGGTTCCCGATTCTCCTGATAAACCTCAAGCGTTTCGGAATCGTCCTGGTTGTACTGATGGGATATGGTTATTTCAGGGTAATTGGCGACTCATATACGCTCGTACATATGGGCCTCATCTCCTTTTCAGCCGCCGCTCAATTCATGCCTGCCATGCTGGGAGGTCTTTACTGGAAACGGGGCAACAAGGCGGGAGCAATCAGCGGCATCCTTCTCGGTTTTCTCATCTGGTTTTATACCTTATTGCTCCCTTCATTCGGTACATCCGGCTGGTTTCAGGACACTCTGCTGACAAACGGCCCGTTTGGCATTGCGTTACTTAAACCGACCGAACTATTCGGGTTGACCGGCCTGGACATTTGGAGCCATTCCTTATTCTGGAGCATGCTGTTCAACATCGGCTCCTATATAATCTGTTCGATACTCCTGACCCAAAATGAACAGGAGCGCGAGCAGGTGCATAAATTTATAGGGGTTTTTGGACGAAATGAATTACATCGCCGCTCCGAACGAAAACGGCTGTCAAAACCGGTTACCACAGAACAATTTGTCTCACTCATGAGCAAATTTATTGGTGAGTACGAAGCCCGGCGGGCGCTCGTTCTTTTTTCACAGAGCCGCGACATCAGCAGAGATGAAGCGGTCTCCGAATTTGAACTTCCGAATCTGAAACTGTTCACGGAAAAAACTCTTGCCGGTTCTGTCGGTGGTGCAGCAGCACGGGCAATTGTCAATAACTTCCTTTCGGACATCGGCTCCAGCATGGAACCGGTCTATGATATATTCAGCAGCATCCGCACAAATCTGGATCAAAACAGAGAATCTCTCTTTGTACGCCTGAAGGCATCAGAAATCATCAATCGCACGTTGGACCTTCAAGTAATCATGGACGACTTGCTCTCATTGCTGGTAAAAGAGTTCAAACTCGACATTGCACTGATATGTGCAAAAAATGATACGGGTACTTTTACAATCATCAGCGGTCAGCAGGAAAATTTGCCGATATGCACAGCACCGTACTGGTGCCGGGAGC
>CAIYZD010000649.1 GCA_903930585.1 uncultured Geobacteraceae bacterium
CGTGGTTTCCGGTTCCGACCAGATTGACAAAGCTGTTGAATGTATGAAACTGGGTGCCGTTGACTATCTGAACAAACCGTTTGAGGTTAACCGGTTAATTGCCTGTGTCAACAACGCCCTCACTGTCTATGCCATGCAGGAGGATCTGCGGTCACTTAAAAGGAGATTGCTTGAAAATTCACTCGATCATCCGGGTGCTTTCGGAGCGATCAAGACACGCAGCACCAGGATGCGGGCGCTGTTCCAGTACACGGAAGTGGTCGCCCGTTCATCGCAGCCGATTCTGATTACCGGTGAAACCGGAGTGGGAAAAGAGCTCATGGCACATACGGTACACCACCTGAGCGGAGTCACCGGAGAATTGGTCTGCGTCAATGTGGCAGGACTTGATGGTGCAACCTTTTCTGACACTCTTTTTGGCCATACCAAAGGGGCATTCACCGGCGCCGATAAGGCACGAGAGGGGCTTCTTGAACGTGCTGCCGGCGGTACCATCATTCTTGACGAGATTGGCGATATGGACGAGCGCTCTCAAATCAAGCTGCTCAGGCTTTTGGAGGAAGGCGAATATTATCCGGTCGGCTCCGACAAGGTGAAAAAGGCCTCGGCGCGCATTGTTGCGGTAACCAACCACAACCTGCTTGAACGCGTTACTGCAAAACTGTTCCGGCGAGACCTCTATTACCGGCTCTGCATTCATGAAATTCATGTTCTTCCACTTCGCGACCGTTATGAAGATATTCCGCTCCTGCTCGAACATTTTCTTCAAGAATCCGAACTGATCTATCACAAAAAATCACCCACCGTATCAGTAAGTGCGGCATCGTATCTTCTTGGCTGCAGTTTCCCCGGAAACATCCGTGAATTGAAAACAATGATATTTGATGCCGTTGCACGCCATTCTGAAGGTGAACTGACTGCACAATCCTTCGATGCCGGCAGGAGAGAACTGTCGGCTATTTCTGACAACATTCCATCGATGGATCCAGCGGGGCATGATATTGAAGCATTTTTCGGTCATTTTCCAACCTTTCATGAAATTGAGGAATATCTTATCGACGAGGCGTTACTTCGATCGGCAGGCAACTTGAATATGGCGGCAGCCATGCTCGGCATCACCCGCCAGACCATTTCAAACCGTAAAAACGGGGAAGGCATACATGAATCACGAAATCGGAAAACCCATTGATGGGACTTTTTAAAGCTGAGTAAAATATTTACCTGCCGCCCAAAAATTTTACTGAGCTAACTGCTTGATGTAGAGAAGCTCTTTCCTCCATGCCGTGGTCATCCGGATTTCCAACGTAAATAATTTACTTTCCGCCTCGCCGCAGTAACTTCTAACTATTAGATATTAATCAGTCTTTTTATAAAACTGTGTTGGCATGCATCGTGTAATTATATTTTCTCACACGACATTCCCGTTACAGGACAGGAGCCTGACATGACAACACGGATTACAGAGTACAAACATGAATTATCTGGAAACTGGAGCATCTCCGGAGTTGTAAAACAACTGGATTCTCTGACAGGAATTTTAAAAAAACTTGATCCGAATAAAAACAAAAAACTGCACGTAGACTGCACCAGGATAAAAAGTATCGACATGAGTGGATTACAACTTATCCGGGTCTGGAGAGAGTGTGCCAGGATACGCGGTGTGGAATCCCGACTGATCAACATCCCTGACCATATGTACAAGACTATCCAGAGCGTGGGACTCGGGCGAAGCTTTTCCGACTGTATTCAGGATGCGGTCTGATGTCAGATTTGGAGAAAGAAAATGCAGATAGTGAACAAGATGTTGGCACTCAGAACATCAGACGCATCTGCGCAAGTTGCAAGAAAATTCGCAACGACGAAGGGTCATGGGGATATATCACAGACAATGCCGACGACGCCAGCAACGTCCTTCTCAGTCACGGGATTTGCCCACAATGCGTTCTGGCAATATATCCCTGGTTTGAGCAAGGTAATTCCATATCGCTAAAGTAGGGTCCCAATTGATGAAACCGATAAAACACATTGTTATTGCCATGGTAGTGCTTTATGCACCCAATCTATTTGCTGCCGATGTTCTGATGTTTAAGAACGGCGTAGCCTTTGATCACAAAGGGCATCAAATCCAGAAAGTAGGCAACTGTACTGCA
>CAIYZD010000650.1 GCA_903930585.1 uncultured Geobacteraceae bacterium
CAACCTGTAACTTTAAAAAGGCATATCAGCAGTACAACGAATTACCCATTTCTTATAGATAGTTCCAAAACAAATTCTGTGCATGAACTGGTGGATGGTTTGAATACAACTACCTGGCCGTTTACGATCAGAAATACTACCGGAGGCATATATGATTCCAGCTCTACTTCTGGGGAGAAAAGGAAGTAAAGGCTTCCCGGGAAAGAACACAACCATGGTCTGCGGTCATCCGTTGGCTTACTACCCCATGCGGGCCGCTCTTGACTGTCCGGAGATTGATAAAGTCTATCTTTCGACAGATGACGAAGCTTTGATGGCAATTGCAAATGAAACCGGCGTCGAGGTAATAGTACGTCCACCTGAACTCTGTTCTGATGCTGCACTTGGCGAACATGCCTACGTTCACGGCTATCGGGAAATCATTCTTCGTAATGGTGGAGAAGTCCCGGAGTTACTGGTGCTGCTGTTTTGTAACGCCCCGACCATTAGCAGGGAGCTGATCGGAGAGGGTATATCCGCGCTTCGAGCCGACGAAGATCTGGATTCGGCAGTATCTGTTTCCCGATACAATATGTGGTCCCCGCTCAGGGCCCGCAAAGTGGGAGAGGATGGCCTGTTACATCCGTTCGTGCCATTTGAGACTTTTGGAGATCCTAAAACATTGAACTGTGACCGTGACTCTCAGGGGGATGTTTGGTTTGCGGATATGGGAGTTTCGGTTGTAAGGCCGCGCTGTCTTAATAATCTTGATGACGGGCTTCTTCCTCAGAAATGGATGGGGCGGAATATCTATCCGCTCAGGCAATGGGGGGGGCTGGATGTTGATTATGAATGGCAGTTGCCGCAGGCGGAATACTGGATTCGGCAACATTTCAGTGACGGGACCGTTAAGCCATGAGGAGAGCAATTGTTACAGGAGGCGCCGGTTTTATAGGCTCGCACCTTGTGGACAGGCTGGTTACTGAGGGGTGGGAAGTTATCGTTCTGGACAACATGCATACAGGACAGATTGAAAACATCAATCCGGCAGCAACTTTTATCAAAGTCGATGTCGGGAATCCGGATGATTTCTCCAAAATACCGGGAGACGGGGTGGATGTCGTATTTCATCTTGCAGCCCAGTCATCCGGTGAGGCATCATTTGATAATCCCTATGTCGATTTCAGGACAAATGCCGGAGGAACCTTGCTGATGCTGGAATGGTGCCGTCAGCATGCCGTAAAGCGATTTATATATACGAGCAGCATGGCAGTTTATGGAATCAACAGCAGCGAACCTCTCGGAGAGGACGACCCATGCCGGCCATTGTCCTTCTATGGTGCGGCTAAACTGGCATCTGAAGGTTATTGCCGCTTGTATGATACGCTGGGTCTGGAGACAACAATCATCCGCCCCTTTAATGTGTATGGTTCACGTCAGAACCTCTCGAACATGAAACAGGGTATGGCGAGTATCTATATGGCTTATTTGCTCAGAAACGAGCCGATAGTTGTCAAGGGTGACCTTGACCGTTTCCGTGATCAGACGCACATTTCGGATGTGGTGGAGGGTTTCATGTGCTGCGTTGACGAGCCAGCCGCATACGGGAATACGTACAACATTGCAACTGGACGCAAGACGACGGTCCGGAGTCTTATACGAAGCATTCTGTTGGCTGCTGGCAGGGAACCCGCCGACTATACGGTTCAAGGCGCTCCAGGGACCCCGGGTGATATATTCGGGTGCTATGCGGATATATCAAAGGCATCGAACGATCTTGGCTGGCAGCCTGTTACAGAACTGAATGATGGTTTGCGGGAAATGTACCGATATTATTCGAGGAGTGATACGTGACGGATGCCTGCGACGAAAATCCAAACATGAGGATCATTGCAGGTGATTCATTTGCCGCTGCGCAGCATGATGCGCGCCTTGGAGAGTACCGGCGCAAATGGCGCGACAATCCACCATCCCGAACGGTTGAGCGCTTTCCCATCCATCTCGATATCGAATCTACCAGCATATGCAACCTCAAATGCCCTTTTTGTGCCGGTACGAATGAAACTTACTCTTATGGCATCATGAATTTTGAACTGTTCCGGAAGATTGTGGATGAAGGGGCGGAAAAAGGGCTGTATTCCATCAAGCTTAATTTCCGTGGCGAGCCGTTAATTCACCCTGGAATTGCCGGGATGATCGCCTACGCAAAGGAGAAGGGAATCGTTGACGTGTTTTTCAATACCAATGCCACCCTGCTCAATGAAGCAAGTGGTAAGGCGCTCATCGAAGCCAGCCTCGACCGACTTATCGTTTCTTTTGAAGGATATTCAAAAGTGGTTTATGAACGTAACCGGGTAGGGGCATGTTTTGAAGATGTCGTGGACAATATTCGCAAATTCGTCGTACAAAAAAAAACTCTCGGGGCCTCCCGGCCTGTCCTGCGTCTCCAGACCGTGAACATATCCGGTGATAGCGGCTACCTTAACAGGTATCGAGAATTCTGGGGAGAATATCCCGACGAGATTACCTGTATTGATCTGCGAGACGAAGAGGGTGATTATTCCTGTCTCGAGCCAGGCGGATGGCAGTGTCCCTATCCATGGCTGCGTCTCTGCATAACTTGGGACGGAACGGCCCTTACCTGTCCGTTTATGAATCGGGGGGAGGGCGCCTATACCTGGAAAGGATTTGGAAATATCCGTGAGACCAGCATTGAAGAGATATGGCACAGTCCGGACATGGAACGGATTCGCGCGAGCCAAACGGCAGGGACATCGCACCATTTGGAACCGTGCCGATTCTGCTCCTACCGTGGGACGGAAATCCTGAAGCAGGAGAGGGGCAAAGTGTGATTCGTCCCAAGGAACACCTTGTCAATCTGTTCCGTTCCTCTGGTGTGAATGATACACGCATCGGTCACTTCAGAATGGACAAGAATGAATTTCTCCCCTGCTGGCCTGAAGCATGGTTCCTCGATTTCATCGCTTCCATCCGCCCGATGCATATCTCCATTCATCCCGAGACCGGGCCATTGTACGCAAAGATTGCGGCTCAGATCGGGATTCCGGAGGAGTGCCTGGTAGTGACCGCCGGATCCGATGCCGCCATTCGCTCTGCCTTCGAGGTGTTTGTAGATCCGGACGATGAGGTGATCATACTGAACCCCACGTTTGCCATGTATTCCATTTACGCTTCCATCTATCTGGCAAGATTGATCGAGGTTGACTACGATGCGGAACTTGCCCTCTCAATCGATAAAATCAAGTCGGCCATAACCGGTCGAACAAAGCTGGTCTGCATCGCAAACCCCAACAGTCCGACCGGTACGGTGATCAAGCAGGAAGAGCTGGCAGATCTTGTCTCCCATGCATCTCAGTGCGGTGCGGCGGTCCTTGTTGACGAAGCTTATTTCCCATTTCACAAGGAGAGCCTTATTCACGAAGTTCCCGGAAGGGACAATCTCCTCGTGACCCGCACCTTTTCGAAGGCAGCCGGCATGGCTGGGTTGCGGGCCGGTTTCCTGGCGGCCAATACGGATCTGGCCAAGGCTTTGTTTGCGGTAAAACCGATGTATGAAATCACAACACTCACATGTCTGGCTGCTGAATACGTGCTTGATAACTACAGTCGCGTGGATGAATACGCGGATTCAGTCAGGGATGGCCGCACCTGGTTCGCAGGGCATTTGCGCGCGGCGAGAAGTGCGTCAATTGCCCGATGGCCGCGCTGGCGCTCGCCAAGGATTCCGGGGAGAGGGTCAAGTACCGCGTCGCCAGCTTCAC
>CAIYZD010000651.1 GCA_903930585.1 uncultured Geobacteraceae bacterium
AGCGTATGCAGATAACTAAGCGAAGAATATCCGGTTCCAAAATCGTCGATACTGATTTTAACGCCGATATTCCGCAATTCCTTCAAGACCGTTATGGAATTGCCCATATCTTCAATCAGGGCGCTTTCCACGATTTCCAGTTCCAGAGACTGGGGGCGCAGGTTGTTTGACGAAAGCACGTCCTTTACAATACCGAGCAGGTCTTGCCGCTGCAACTGCAGCGGTGCTACGTTGACGGATATTTTGGGAAGGCGGAAACCCTGACAATGCCATTCGCGCAGTTGACGACACGCTTCACGGAGCACCCATTCGCCAATCGGAAGAATCAGGCCGGTTTGCACGGCCAGCGGTATGAATGTGTCTGGGGAAACCAACCCAAGCTCCGGGTGGCGCCAGCGTATCAAAGCCTCGGCACTGGCCCATGAATTTCGCGCAAGATTGATTCTTGGCTGGTAATAGAGCTCAAATTCCCCCAGTTCGAGGGCCTTGCGCAGATCAGTACTGAGGGTCAGCTTTTCGTTGAGTTTCACGTCCAGTGAGTCAGAGAAAAGCTCCACGTTGTTTTTCCCTTTTTCTTTTGCCAGGTACATGGCGGAATCGGCGTTTTTAACCAGGGATTCTGCCGTCACGCCATGTTCGGGGAAAATAGCCACGCCAACACTGGCGGACGCGAACAAGTTTTTATCGTTAATCTGGTAGTGTGGAAACAGGTTTTTAACATGTTTGCGAGCTATCATCAGGGCATTTTCAGTTGTCTTGACGTCCTGCAGAAAAACGGAGAACTCATCACCACCCAGACGCGCCAGGGTGTCGTCGGCACGGGTGCCGGACGCAAGCCGGACGGCTGTTTCCTGTAAAAACCGGTCACCGATCAGATGCCCATGGGTATCGTTAATCATTTTGAAATTATCCAGATCGATAAACAGTACGGCCAGGCGTTCTCCGGCTCTGACGGCACGCCGCACAGCCTGCTCCAACCGGTCGTTGTACAGGGCACGATTCGGCAAACCGGTCAGTGAGTCAAAATTGGCAAGCATGTACAGTTCATCCTGACGCTCGATAAGAGTAATATCCCGCCGTTCGATTTCGGTCAGCATCTCATTGAAGTGCGTCGCTAAATGCCCCATCTCGTCAACATCATCGGTAATCACCCGTTTTGAATAGTCCTTGGTGCAACTTACCTCATGCATTGTGGTAGCCATGGCGGTCACCGGCTCAGTGATCAACCGCTGAAAACGCTCGGCCAGCAGGTAGCTTAACAGGAGGGAAAGCAGCATAATCATAGCACTGATACTGGTAGTAGCGGCCAGTTTACTCGTAATGACGTGCTCACCCTGTTCAATAATAACGGATCCAAGGCGGATACCGTCCCTGCTGACCGGCCTTTCCAGCACAGGGTTCAGTACAAAAAAATATTTTGTTGCTTTGGAACGCAGCTCTTTCAGGTGATGCTGCAGGTCAGCTGGCATCTTATTCATTCTTTTATGATAAAAAGCGCTGACCTGCTCTTGGCTATTCAGCACGAGGATCTGATTGATAGATGAGTCAGCCTTGAAAACCGCAAGTGATTTGGTAACGGCCTGATCGTCCGCAAATGCCAGAGCGGCTCCTACATCTGCGCCGATGATGTCTCCCAGCGTGCTCATTCGTTCACGACTGTCCTGGTTGAAAGCAAAATAGCTGTAGCCCAGAAAGCTGGCCATGGTTGCCAGCAGCACGATAGAACAGGACAACATGATAATCAGTCGCTGCTTACTGCGGAAACTTGAAACTGACCTGAATCTGCGTTCAATAATGTTCATGGTCTCACTTGATGATATCGTGGGCTAATTTAAGTACATGCGAACTGAAAGAGATGGAGGCCCTGCCGGCAGCGGACAGGTTAAGGTCGAAGGTAACACGGTTGTCTCTCGTCAACAGCCCTATCATGCCACCTGAACGGGTGAAGTCGCGCATGTCGCTGATGGTTATAATCCCCTGACGATGAGCATCTGCCAACAGTTTCTGCAGGCGGTAGCGCTCCGATGAAGCGATAAACAGCATTTGGCAACTCCCCACCTGGCTGAGTTCCTCCACTTTGCGGACGGACAGGGGAAGGTTCTTGATCATTATTCCCTTCGACGATGCGAGTATGCTCTCCAGAGGAGTCTCGCCGGCCAGGCAGATGATGTAAGATGTGCCGCCTGTCTTTGAACTGATCTCTGTAAAAAGCGGTATATTGAGCAGATACTTGGACTTGACCAGATATTCATGTGGTATCTCTGTCTCTTGCCCCGAGGTAGATGATGCGGAGAGTATGAGCAACGTCAGTATTACAATCCATCTCATAACCATGGTCAAAACCGGTACGTGGCTTTGATGTGGAAGGTGATACCGTCCTGCCGGATACTCCGGAGGCTTTCCGAGAGGCTGTTGGTTTGCTCAGAACCAACTGGCACGGCATACCGGGTATCAAACAGGTTGTAGATCGAGGCCGAGAGTTCCACTCCCTTCACAAGATCACGGTTCAGCAGCGTCAGGTTAACGATGGCGGCGCCGGCAATTTTGTCACCTGTCGC
>CAIYZD010000652.1 GCA_903930585.1 uncultured Geobacteraceae bacterium
ATTACCTGTAACCGGATAACATGGCTCCAACCGGAATTCAATAGGAAAGAGGCCATGGAACAAATAATTACGACTGTATAATAAAAATGTTGATTTGTCGAAAATATTTCATTGTGGTGTCATAATATGACGCCATAGGAGCGTATTCTACGCTAACAACTTATTCTATAGCTGCTATATATCATTCCCACTGAGTGGTGTACAGAAATACGGCATCATTTTCAGTGAACTTGATTTGGACCTTCGGTAGTCAATATATTTCCAAAAAAATCTAAACAGGTTGAATAAAGAGATTTTTAACGTTTTTCAAAAAAGGACCGTCTTTCTTCGAAAAGCAATCCGGTCTTTTTCTATACGTGTAATTACAGAAACTTCTTCTTCCTCCATCCCCCATGATCAATTGTTAAGCCAGAATAAGGTTAATTACTCCTGTTATTTCTTCTTCGCCTTGCCGGTCTTACAACCACAGTCACAACCAGCTTTCGTCTTGATACAGACTGATTCTTTTAATTTTTTACCAACATTGAATTTCACAACCTTCTTCTCAGCAATTTGAATTTCTTTGCCGGTCTGAGGGTTACGGCCGGTACGGGCTGCCCGCGTGGTCACGGAGAAAGACCCGAAGCCGATAAGGGTCACGGTCTCATCATTCGCCAGTGCCTTAGCAATGACTTCCAACACTGATTTTAAGGCTTTCTCTGCTGCGACTTTGGTGAGGCCCATAGATTCGGCAACCTGACTGACGAGTTCAGTTTTGTTCATGTTTTTTCTCCTGAAGATTTTATGGTGATGTGGGACAGCTGTCCGACATATATGACAAAATGAAAGTGTACATGCAAGTCGGAAGACAACCTCTAGATACAACACGTCTCCAACTTATTACCTGGCAAGCATTCCGCTGTCTCCTGGAAAAAAATGCCTCGGCAATACAGATTTTACCAGCCATATCGGCAGGGTAACTGCTGTTTTCAGGTTGAACATTTTCCTCTCCTGCCTCACCCGAATAACGCACAGCCTTGCTGTTTAAATCTTTCGATCATCTCTTTTAGTTCCTCTTCCGTCGTCTCAAAATACTCGGCCATACACGTCAGACACATCATCCGTTCAATCTGCGGATGGATGAGTTTCTTGTTAAGTCCAATGTCATTTTTGGAAAGCTTCTCTTTATCGCAATAGGCACAATTGATTTGTTTTCCTCCTCCAATCATTGATCTACCTCGCATAAAGTGTATGCGGCTACGTTCTTCCCTCCGTATTCAAGCGGGTCTATCTTCTGCAACTGCTGTCGGATCACCGTGCGCATCTGCACAGCGGGACGCAGACAGTATCGCTTAAACTCCCCCTTGTCGATTCCGTCCGGCTCTGTGACGTGCGGAAACAGCAGTTTAAGGTAGGCTGTGCACAATCGTAAAACCGCTTCCGTGTCGCGGGTGTCCGCCCCGGAAGGATAGTCCACCAGCTTTTCGACAACATGCCGGTAAATCAGTGTTTCCGCCGGCTGGCGCAGCAGATGCATGATTTCGGAAAAATACTCCGTGTTCAGTGCCCAACCGTTGATTTTCAGGTTCTCACTCATGCGCGGGATGTCGCGCCCCCGGATAAAGCCGTGGAAGCGGTCCAGTAATGCTGACTCGTGAAACACTTCCGGCAGCTTCTGGAACATATCTCTGGTTTCGTCCATCTCTGTTTGCGCGATGTTCCCCAGCAGGATGACACCGGCCCCGCCAATGATACGGTTCTTGCCGACCGTGGTCTCCCCACTTTCCATATAGGCTTTCAGCCCGCCCTGCATCTCGCTCGGGTCGTGGAAGTTGATCGATTGGATTTCGTCCAGCGCTACAAAGTCATTCGACGCGATCAGACCGGGGCTCTTCCCATTGATATCGCCGAACATCTTCGCTCGCGTCAGCGTCCCCCCGCTGACCAGCCAGCCGTATTTCCCTACCTGCCCGAACATATACGACTTGCCAGTCCCCTTGGGTGCCAGTTCTACCAAATTCAGGCGCGGTTCGATGAAAGGCAGCAGGCGCGTCAGTACCGTATGTTTCTGCACCCAGTCTTCGTAACCCTCCGGGTTGTAGTCGATCGCTCCCAACACAACGTCGATCCATTCCTCGGTTGTGAACTGGCAGCGTGCCTCTCTATAGGCGTCCAGATCTATCGTGTACGGACAGAAGTTTTTGTACTCTAAGAGCGTGAAACATCCACGCGAATTCTCGTCGTCCGGGCTCCGGTACCCAAGTTGTACTAGTCCCCAGCCACCAGCAGTTTTTACGACATCATCTTTGATCCGGTTCCAGACATA
>CAIYZD010000653.1 GCA_903930585.1 uncultured Geobacteraceae bacterium
AATTGTCCTTTTGTTATTTTATCAAGACCTTCTTAAGATTTACCACCAGAAGACTAATCACAATGCATATAAATATAAAATTTACGGCACTCCATCCATAGAGGTGGGTGCCTATTTTAATATTGTCATAATAATCAGCAGTTATTTTAGATACTATAATCTCAACTATACATAATAAGCCAAGAAACAGGTTCGTATACCACGTTACCACGCATATACAGAGTATATATAAAATATCGATTGATATTTCGCCGGTTATATAGTCAATATAACCCAAAAAAGATACAAACAGCGTTGTAAGTAAAATCGCTTTTATTACGTCGGTTATACTCGTTTTTTTGATAGAATGGACCATCCGATTCCTTCCCGGTTATTTGTAGAAGCAGATGTACAAAGTCATCGTAAACCGGAAGCGTCTTTCAATTCGCGGATTATTTCGACCTGACGATTAAAAAGATGTTTCGCGATAAGCCTGTCACTTATCTTGTCTGTTGTGATTGAGAATATAAACCTTACCGGCCTTACATCATCCAATATACTTACGAGCATCGCAGGTACGGCAATATTATACTTCGCACTTTGACCTGCATCCGAGACCATCATAAGCAAATTTGCCTGATCGTCCAATACGGCATTACCGGCCTCTATAACCTCCATCACTGCTCCACCCATTGACAGTTCGACAATCTTCCCTTTTACAATTCCCGCAGGTGAATTAAATATGGCGTCAATCGATGATTCCATCTCCAAACGGATATGCGACCTTCGCTCCGCTATTATTTCCACATAACACATCTTTCGCAACAGTACGGCTCTTCGCCTGATGTTTATATACTGGGCCTGTGCCATGATATCATACTTAAAAAGATTGCTCCGTATGAAGGTGTAACGTTCTGCATCTATGGTTACCGCTTGTTGCGGATTTACATCCAGATCAAGAGAACCTTTTTCGACTCCCGCAACCCTGGCTTTGAATGAAACCGGCATCCCTTTATAGTAATTAATAAGTTGAATGGCGAATTTAGGTTCCTTCTCGAATTTATCAGCAAACATGGACAGTATTTCTGCCTGATCTTCATCAAAATTCTTCTGTATACGAGTGCTATAAAGATACGTATAATCCATCAAAACCATCCATTGTCAGTTCATTCTTAAAGAAACATGCACAAACTCTCTGAAATACGAATCTATTCCATTACAAAGAGTATCTGCATGCTTCTCATACTTAAACTGAGCAGTTATATCATGGTAAAAACAGTAGTCAATTTATTTTATTTAGTCTTCGCAAGGCAGGGGCAAGCGGCGCTTTCTGACAATAAATTCGGATTATATCTGTCCCTGACCTTCGCCAGCCACTGGAATAGTTACCCTGATACAGGTTCGTCCAGCAACCGTCGTGTCGAGATTGATGGTCCCCATTTGCGTTATGGCGATCAGCCTGGCCGAATAGGTACCAAGTCCGGTACCGCAAGATTTCCCCGATGTCACAAACTTGTCGAAGAAACGTTCGCGAATTATTACGGGAACCTCACCGCCATTCTCGATCGATATGGTCACCTCGCTACCGATATCAAATCCAATATTGATCACCTCGTTGCGTGGTGATGCCTCAACAGCGTTTTTGATCAGATTCGAGAACATTGAGTGGCAAAAGAGACGTTCCGCCATAGCCATGACTATCTGACCATCCCCCGGAGGTTTTTTATCCAGTTGGAGTTTGACCTGAAGGTTCTTGGCGATCGTTCGCGACGACACCTCCATCAACACCCGTCGCATGACCGAAAGGATGTCTACCGGTGCAGGGCAAAACTCATAAATGCCCCTTTCTATTTTCAAGAGATCGAGCGATCTATTAATCATCTCCAACATATTATAGCCCGATTCGATAATCATCATGACAAACTCTCGCTGAGAATCGGTGAATTCACACTCCTCCAACAGAATCTCCGGCAGGCTGATGATAGCGTTGAGCGGACTCTTCAGATCATGTCGAGTGATATGTTCGATATCCTCCTGCAGGCGTGCGGCTTCAACGAGTTGACGATTCTGTTCTTCCAGGCGACGACGTGCATGTAATAGTTCAAGGTGCAGTTTGACTCTGAGTTGCAGAGTGGTCGGATGGATCGGCTTACGGATAAAATCCACCGCCCCCAGAGCCAGACCATGGGTCTCGCTCTCTTTTTCCTCAAGTGAGGTGAGGAAAATTACGGGGATGTCGCGAGTTTCTTCCATCTCCTTCAGCCGGGTACAGACCTGATAGCCATCCATCTCAGGCAGGACAATATCGAGAAGGATCAGATCCGGCGCCGGTAAGGCCATAGCCAATTGCAGGGCCTTGGGGCCGTTGCGCGCCGCGACAACCACGTAGTTGTCTTTAAGGGCCTCGAAAAGGATAGCAAGGTTCTCCGGCATGTCGTCCACAATCAATATCCGTGACCGCTCAACTGAAGTACCGTCTTTAAGGGGTGAAAGAATGCTGGTGTTATTCATCGTTTATCTCTCAATAGTAGTTTTAGTTGTGCACTGAGCTTTATTAAATCATATGGTTTCTGAATAAAATTGCTGCCGAGTTTAGCCGTTTCATCAAGCACGGCATGGTCAGATGAATAACCGGAAGCAAAAATACACGTAAGATCAGGCCTGATCGCCCATATTTTTTCCATCATGACCTTGCCGTTCATTTCCGGCATAATAAAATCTGTGAGAACCAAATCGAGCTTGATTGAAAAATCTTTAGCCAGATCAATAGCTTTACCAGGACTTTCAGATTCATATACGGTATAGCCGATTTTTTGTAAAAACGTTGAAGCGACAGCCCGAACTGCATCATCATCCTCAACAAGCAATAGAGAACCACAACCGGAGCAGAGCGTAGAATCGGTTTTAGGGGCATCGCTTGTGTGAGAGTCATATCGTGGCAGGTAAATCTCGAATTCAGTTCCATATCCGAGTCTGCTTGAAACTTCAATGTAACCATTGTTCTGACGGACTATGCCATAGATGGTGGCAAGACCAAGCCCGGTTCCTTTTCCAACCTCCTTTGTAGTAAAAAATGGTTCAAAAATACGTGTTATCGTTTCGTTGCTCATACCCGCGCCGGAGTCGCGGAACAGTATCCGGATATAATCTCCGGGTACACAATCAATACTGGGGGTACGGTTATTCTTTTCCAGGGTGACATTACCGGTTTCGATTGCAAATTTCCCACCATCAGGCATTGCATCACGCGCGTTTACTGCCAGATTCATGACGATTTGATCAAGCTGAACCGGATCCATCTTAACACGCCACAGTTTATCTGCCGGCTCAAATGTAATGGCAATATGTTCACCGATGAGACGTAATAGTGATTTAAGCGACTCCTTAATAGCGTGATTAGCATCCAGTTCTTGTGGGCTGATTACCTGCTGCCGGGAGAATGCAAGCAGCCGAGAGGTGATATCACGGGAATGTTCTGCGGCTCGGCGGATCTCTTGCAAATACTCCAGCGTTTTTGAGCTGTTATGGATATCCATTTTGGCGAGTTCCACGTTACCCATGATAACCATGAGCTTGTTATTGAAATCATGGGCAATGCCACCTGCAAGTTGCCCGATGGCCTCCATTTTATGCGACTGCCGCAACTGCTCTCCCAGACTGCGTTTCTCGGTACTGTCTTCTTTGATAGCGAGGTAATGGGTAGTTAATCCGGCATCGTTTTTAACTGGGGCGATGATCGCATGTTCCCAGAAAAGAGAACCATCTTTTTTCCTGTTATGAAAATCACCTTCCCATATAGCGCCGGAGCTTATTGTTGCCCATAGATCACGGTACACTTCGTCAGGTGTGTCACCCCTCAATATGCGAGAGTTCTGACCGATGGTCTCGTCAATGCTGTAACCGGTCATACGAGCAAAACGAGGATTGGCATATTCAATAAGTCCCTCCAGATTTGTAATCACGATAACGGTTGGACTCTGTTCTACCGCCACGAACAGCTTTCGCAAAGTTTCATCTTTCTGTTTAAGAGCGGTGATATCTCGAACAATCGAGATTACACCAATAATTTCTTCAACGTCATTTTTCAACGCTGATGATGAATCCAATGTCCAACCGGTACTGTTGTTATGGGGAGAGTGGGCCTGAAACTCAGAAACTGAAAATTTCTCTCCATGAAGTATCTGTTCAAGCTGTTCCAGCCTCCCTATCTCTTTCAGAAAGGGAAACAGTTCCTGAGGATGCCTCCCCATTACGTCGCAAGCACGTAGTCCGGTCAATCTCTCCATATACGGGTTCCAAACTTGATACCGCAACTCCGTATCCAGGACAATTATCCCCTCTTCAGCGTTGTTGATTATATGCATATTGAACTTTTGCGATTTTTTTAAAAGCTCGTCACTTTTCAGCTTTGCCATGGAGACCGAGATATAGTCTGCAAGGTTTTCATACAGGGTGATTTTCTCACGTGTGAACAGCCCTTTTTTTCTGTCATTTAACTGAAGCAGGCCATAGGTTTCATTACGGTAGCGGAGAGGGAGCAGTGCAACGGATTCATATCCGTCTCGAATGCAGCGAAAGCGGGTTTTGGTTTGCCTGTCTGCACCAGCACGGCAGTCATTGTCATCTTGCAACCGAATTCCCACTGACTCACAGGCAGTGATACGCTGAAAAAAATGCATCACGTCCTGCATCAGATCGGGCAATGTATGTGCGCTATTGCATATTTTCAGCAGCTCGACGGTAGCTTCGCGCTCTTCAGCGTGCTGTTTTTGTTCAGTGATGTCGGTAATGGTAATCCCGTATTCGCCGCAACAGACCGGAGAAGCCTGTAACCGAGCCGGGAAACGTGAGCCATCGGCTCGGACCATACGTAATTCCCATGTGTTGCGTTCGTGAGTCTCCATGACCTTCTTACTGTTAAAATAGTAACTGTCCTTGTCTTCGCGATAGATGAATTGCGAAATTGTTTTTGCGAGCAGTTCATTCTTTTTCAAACCGAACATTGACGCGGCAGCAAGATTACCTTCTACAATTACTCCATCTTCATTGAGCGTGATATAGCCAACCGGCGCAAGATCATACAGGGCAAAGTATCTCGTCTGGGACCCTTCCAATTTTCTCTGGGTCCGAAGCAGCTCTTCGTTCTGCATCTCCAGTTCAATCTGA
>CAIYZD010000654.1 GCA_903930585.1 uncultured Geobacteraceae bacterium
CCTCCCGATGCGATAGTTATGGATATAATCTTTCCTGATATGCCGTTTGGAGGCCCGGAGGCCATGCGTGCCATTCAGGCGGGGCGTGAAAAACCGATTCCGACGGTTTTTATTTCTTCTCAGGGTTCGCTTACGAGCCGCTTGTCGGCGGTACGTGCCGGTTCCAGTGCGTATCTCGTAAAGCCGATCAAAATGACGGAACTCTGTTCGACCCTTTCGATGCTCACTTCCGCGGAAAAGCCGGAGCCGTCCCGGATCATGATCGTGGATGACGAGCCTCAATTGGCCGAATATCATGCCTTGATACTTCAGGAAGTGGGAATGATCACCCGAACGGTCAACGACCCGTTGCAGGTTATGGAGCCGATATTTGAATTCAAGCCGGATCTGATTTTAATGGATATGTATATGCCCGGCTGCAACGGCATGGAGTTGGCCAAGGCAATCAGGCAGATCGGCGCCTATTTTAGTATTCCGATTGTGTATCTCTCCAGCGAGACCGATGTTGACAAACAGTTTCAGGCAATACAGATGGGGGGGGATGCATTTCTGACCAAGCCTGTCGATCCCCATCGTCTGGTTTCCTCTGTGGCCGTGCGTGCCGATCGCATGAAGATCCTCCGTTCCTATATGGTACGGGACAGCATGACCGGTCTGTTCAATCATACCGCCACCAAGGAACTTCTGGATTCAGCCATTGCCCATGCCCAGCGCAGGAAAGAAGATGTCTGCTTTGCCATGGTCGATGTCGACAAGTTCAAAATGGTGAATGATACCTATGGTCACCCGATCGGTGATCGTGTGTTGATTGCCCTGTCGCGTCTTGTCGGTCAGCGCGTGCGTAAAGCTGATACCGTCGGTCGGTTTGGCGGTGAGGAATTTGCGATTATTCTTCCCGGCTGCAGCGTCACGGAGGCGGTTGTCCTTCTTAACGAGTTGCGGGAGAGCTTTGCTGAGGTCAGCTTTCAGGCAAAAGATGCAACCTTCTCGTGTACCTTCAGTTGCGGCATTGCCGCACTTTCACTCTGCGGAGATGCAACCGCGCTTACCATGGCGGCTGATGAGGCGCTCTATGCTGCGAAGCATGGGGGGCGCAATCAGGTTGTGGCTGCTGGGGGACTGAGCGGAGCCAAACAGTAAAAAAAGAGATAAACGGCATTACGTTGACATCAGTTTGAGTCAGTCTCAGGCGGTTGCATTTTCCCCAGAAGCAGTTCTGCTTCTTCTTCCGAAAGAAATTCCAGATCAGCCAGAACACCGGACAGGTTCGCATTGCTTTCATTGTGAGGATAGTGCTGGGTCAAATGGTGGGCAATACCGGCAATCGTGGGGAACTCAAAAAGGATGCGTAGCGGAATTTCTGTAAGGAACCGGTTGCGGATGTGTAAAATTACCTGAGTCGCCAGCAGCGAATCCCCTCCCAGTTCGAAAAAATTGTCATGAGCACCAATCCTGTCCAATCCAAGCAGTTCTTCCCAGATATCCGCCACTGCATGCTCGACGGGAGTCCGCGGAGCAATAAATAGATCCTCCAACTCAGGCCGGGTATGATTCGGCGCGGGAAGGGCACACCGGTCAATTTTACCATTCGCGGTTAGCGGCAGGGATTCG
>CAIYZD010000655.1 GCA_903930585.1 uncultured Geobacteraceae bacterium
ATGCCTGCCGTCAAAGCACCCATACCCACAAGAGCGTAAGCGCCTGAGGTAGCCGTGATCTTAGGAAAAAGCAGGTGAACAATCTTGCCGAACATCCCGCCAAGCATCGCTCCCATTTTCATGGCAGGAGCAAACATGCCGCCTGATCCTCCGGAACCAACAGTCAGAGCTGCCACAACCGGTTTGAAAATATAGATACCGATCATATTGTGCCAACCTTCATTGCCACGTAACGTATTATTGATGGCCTCGTATGAAAATCCATAAAGTTCAGGCAGCCACATGCAGATCAATCCACTCATTAACCCACCGATAGCAGGCATGGCCCACACAGGGATTTTCCATCGTTTTTCCATCCTCAGGAACCACTCTTCGATGCCATAATAAATCTTGATAAACATGACCGCTGAAAGACCTGCAAGTATTCCGAGAAGACAATAGAAAAGAAGTTCTGTATTCGATACGAGAGTGTATTCAGGCACCTTAAAAGTCGGCGAACTGCCGAGATAACTCCTTGACAGTACGGTTCCGATAACAGCAGCAACCACAATAGGGCTGAAGGTTTTAACACTGAAATCACCAAGGAGAACTTCAATGGCAAACATCACACCGCCGATTGGAGCATTGAATACAGCTGCAAGTCCTGCCGCAGCACCGCATCCGAGAAGTGTTCTTGTTCTTGTCGCCGAAAATCGTAGTAATTGTGCAACGGTGGACCCAATTGCTGCACCAACCTGAACAATCGGCGCCTCACGTCCACCACCACCACCTGTACCGATACTCAACACCGAGGTTACACTTTTATGGAACCATAACTTCTTCTCAATAACCCCATCATTCTGAGCAACAGCCTTGATCACCGATGCAAGTCCATGACCAGGACGGACTTTAACGACAAACGCATTGTAGAGGCCGACAAGCAGTCCGCCCACAGCGGGAATTAATGGCAGGGCAAACGTCCAGTATTTGTCTATAATCCTGACTTTTCCAATTGAGTGAAGGCCGGTAAAGCAGAATGAGCTGAGAATCATGATGGCATCGTGGAACACAACCGCCACATAGCCAGTCATAAGCCCTACAACGATGGCAACAAAAAGGAAAGGAATGTCCTGATTGAGATTGAGCTGAACAAGAAGATAATCAAGAGTCAGCCGATACATCTGACTGGCATTCCCTGTGAAATATCTGCTACGCCTCGAAACAGTGTAGAAGTAAGCCTGTATTTTTCGGCTGAGACGTCCTTTTTTACGCGTGGATAAGCTCATGAGGTCAAAATCAGAGAATCAAACAATAACAAATGGGGTTAGGGTACTATTCCAAGAATGATAGTGCAGATACCACTTGTGATAAGCCCTGCAGATTGTTGTGATGATAACGAATTGCACATTTTTTTTGTTGCCGGGCTCGTTTTAAGCTCTACGTCAAGCAGTACTCTATTGGTTAAACATAAGCTATCAATGTATATATTTTCAGTATGTTTAACGCTAAAAATATACTATCAGATGCCTTAGGGACTTGGTGGGTACTGGAATACCGTTTATCTTGTCTTCAAAAAGCAACACATCATCAAGAGAACTTGCACATGAAGACATCTACACTGAATCG
>CAIYZD010000656.1 GCA_903930585.1 uncultured Geobacteraceae bacterium
ACCGATGGAGACATCCAGTGCGGTTTTTGTCTCATTCAGCTTTACGACCGGTTCTCCGACCTTGATATTGACAAAGCCGTTGTTGAGATAATGATCGGATAGCAGCAAGGCATCATTCTTGAGAACATCTTCCTTGTAGGTTCCGGCGCCGGTCAGCCATGAGAGAAACCATTTTTCCTTGGTTTCTATGAGTCCCTTCAGCTTGCTGTCGCTGAGCGCCTTGTTGCCGTCGAAGCGGATCGCTGCGATGAGGATTTTTTCTCCTTCGACGACGGTAAGTTTTACCGTCAGATCGCTGGTGGATGTTTTCTTGATTTCACTCCGGACATCGGCCAGGTAATACCCTTCATTGCCGTACAATTTTTTGATCTTGGCGATACTCTTGTCCAGGTCCTTTGACGAAAAAACAGAGTTCAGGTGGATTTCAAGCGCTTCCTTCAGCTTATCCGTCTTAATTTCCTTGTTTCCCTCAAACGTGATATCGCGAATAATCGGTTTTTCCAGAACGGAGTAGACCAGCACAACCCCCTTGTCTGATTCCTCTTTAAGCGCCTGGATATTCTGAAAATGTCCCAGTTTGTATATTGCTCGAATGTCCGAATCTGTGGTGTCATCGGAAAGGGTGTCACCGGTGTGCGTCTTTATGACGTTCAGAATTGCCGCCGACTCGATGCGACGGTTCCCCTGTATCCTGATTTCAACCAGCTTTTCACCTTCAGCGTAGGAGAGAGAAGAGAAGCTGAGCAATGCCGCCAGCGTGGCTGATACTGTATTTCTAATACTGGGCACACATCCCCCGAACATCATGTAGTTTTTTCCACTCTGCCATCAAGCAGGTGAATCGTGGTTTCCATGGCAGCAGCCAGGTGCTCGTTATGGGTAACGATTACCAGCGTCAAGCCTTTTTTGCTCTGAAGTCCCGCCAACATGGCATGTATGCCGTCGCTGGTCTTCATGTCGAGATTGCCGGTCGGTTCATCAGCCAGCAACAGCTCGGGTTCAAGTGCAAGGGCCCGGGCAATTGCTACCCGTTGCTGCTCGCCGCCGGAAAGCTCGCCCGGTCTATGTGTCATCCGCTGTCCGAGTCCGACGTCCTCCAACAGGGATTCAGCCATGGCACGCGCCATCTGTCGCGGCATTTTTGCAATCAGGGCCGGCATCATGACATTTTCAAGCGCGGTGAATTCAGGGAGCAGATGGTGGAATTGAAACACAAATCCGATACTTTTGTTCCTGAACAGGGCTAGTTGCCGGTCACTCTTTTTAAAAATATTTTCGCCGCGAAAACAAACCGTCCCGGATGTTGGCCGGTCAAGGGCTCCAAGTAAATGCATCAACGTGCTCTTACCTGCGCCGGACGCACCGACCAGGGCAGTTGTCGTGCCGGCTTGCAGGTCCAGATCTATTCCGCTGAGTACTTCAAGCCGGTTCGAACCGCTGCCGTAGGTTTTGGAGAGGTTCCGCACTTCAAGCAGATTATTCATAGCGAAGCGCCTCTGCCGGCAGCATTCGCGATGCCTGCCATGCCGGATAGAGCGTGGCAAGAAAGGAGATCAACACCGCGGTGACGGAAATAAGCACCACATCGGACGGCACAACCAGCGAGGGAAAGTGGTCAAGATAGTAAATGTCCTTGCTGAAGAAGTTCTGTCCGGTGACCTTTTGGATGGCGCCGATGATCGGCTCAAGATTCAGCGCGATCAGCAGCCCCGAAGCAACGCCGAACAGTGTTCCGATGACTCCGATAATCAACCCCTCAAGCACGAAAATCTTCATGATGCTGGAACCGGTAGCCCCCATTGACTTGAGTATGGCAATATCCCTCGTTTTTTCCATTACCACCATGAAGAGTGTCGATGCGATACCAAAGGCAGCCACCAGTACAATCAGGGTAAGGATAACGAACATGACGACCTTTTCCGTTTTCAGGGCAAACAGAATGTTCTTGTTCATCTGCATCCAGTCACGTGCGTAGTAGTTGACCCCCATTTCGCGGTTAATGCTGCGGACCAGATCGCCGGTGTGATATACATCGTCAACTTTAAGCTGTATGCCGGTTACGGTATCACCGAGGTCAAAAAAACGCTGGGCCTGATCGATGCTGACATAGGCCAGGGTCGAATCGTATTCGAACATACCGGTGTTGAAAATTCCGGTAATCCTGAACGGCTTCATGCGTGGCATCATGCCGAGCGGCGTAATATTCCCCATTGGCGAGATGACGTTAATCTTATCGCCCAGAGACAGGTTAAGATGTTTCGCAAGCTCTTTTCCCACCATCAGGCCGGGGGGCGAATTCACTCCCTGTCCCATCTTGGGGTCAAGATCATCGATACTCCCCTGGACAACCGACGTGCTGAGACGGGTGACTTTCCGGTCGGAAGCGACATCAATGC
>CAIYZD010000657.1 GCA_903930585.1 uncultured Geobacteraceae bacterium
CGATCAAATATGACATCGGCGGTATAACCGGACATGAACAAACATCTCATGTTGGGATTAGCCAAAAGCAAAATTTTCGACAGATCGTGCCCGTTCATTCCCGGCATGATAATATCGGTAACCAATAAATCTATTCGCCCCTGATTCCCTTCGGCAAGCTGCTTTGCCTCATCGGGAGAATTTGCTGGCAAGACCTTATATCCCAGCGTTGAAAGCATGGTAGTGCCTAAGTTCATAATTGCAGGTTCATCTTCTACCAGTAGAATTGTTTCATTACCACCAATTATGGCAGGCTTTTCTACTTCAGTTGGAACTGAGTCAGTTACTCCGGGGAGATAAATCCTGAAAATTGTCCCTTGGTCCGGTTCACTGTAAACTTTGATTTGCCCACCATTCTGATTAACGATACCATACACCGTGGCCAATCCGAGTCCAGTTCCTTTACCAATGCCCTTAGTAGTATAAAATGGTTCGTAAATATGGGTGATAACATCTTTTGGTATGCCACTTCCATTGTCGGAGACTGAAAGCACTACGTACTCACCCGGCGAGACATCGGTGTGCTCGTCCCACCCGGTTTTGTCGATAGTAAAGTTCTCCGTTTTGATGTCAACCTTCCCTACACCGGAAATGGCATCCCGTGCGTTAACACAAAGGTTGGCCATAATCTGATCAAGTTGGGTCGGATCGATTTTTATCCTCAGAAGTTTGTCGCCAGGTTTCCATACAAGGTCAATATCCTCCCCTATTAGTCGTCGAAGCATTTTCAACATTCCAGAAACCGTAACATTGAGATCAAGGATTTTGGGTTCTACGGCCTGTTGGCGAGAAAAAGTCAGCAATTGTCTGGTGATCTCAGCGGAATGGTCTGCGGCTTTAAGGATTTCCTCCAAGTTGTGATACAGAGGACTCGTACGGTCGGCTTTCATGAGCGCAAGTTCGGCATTGCCCGAAATAATGGTAAGCATGTTATTGAAATCGTGGGCTACTCCGCCGGCGAGTCTACCAACCGATTCCATCTTTTGGGCTTGCTGAAACTGCATTTCGGTTTTTCGATGTTCGGTGATATCCCGCATCGTCTGGATAATACCGATGATATCTCCTGTTCTGTCCAGAATAGGAGAACAGATTTCGGACGCCCAGATCGTTTTTTCGGTATCCGTCATTTGAAACTTGATTTCTATATTTTCTACGAACTCTCCAGCAATAACTTTGTGCAACCTGTCCAATTCACCAATTTCTCCCAGAAAAGGAAAAACATCCTGAGGCATTTTTCCCACTGCATCGGCAGATTTTATCCCGGTTATTTTCTCCATAAAGGGGTTCCAAACCCGACAATAAAGATCACTGTCGTAGACAACGATACCTTCCTGTACGCTGCTGATAATAAGCTGGTTCAATCGTAAAGCCTGCCTCAAAGCCTCCTCTGATTGTTTGCGCTTGCTGATGTCCTGCACCGTCACGGCCAGTCCGTTGCCGGAGCGCACGAACCTTCTCTTTGCCCACTCAAGCAGCAATTTGCTCTCGCGAGGTGTTTCTATTTCATCTTCATAGAAACCAGATACCATTGCCCCACGGAAAGTGGTAAGCAATTCATCGAAATACGTCGTAGGGCAGATACTTGAGAGTTTCTCATGCAGAAGCTCCGTTTGCTCGCTGCCGTAGAACTCAGCGCCGTGCTCGTTGCAATCGACCAGTACGAAGTCAACGATGGCGCCGCTCTTGTCATGGAGTGCCTCGTACATATAATAGCCTTCGCTTCCTCCTTCAGTGGCAATGCGATAGGCCTTTCGTACTTCCTCCTCCTGATATTTTTTTCTGACAATACGTGCGGACATTCCCGCGGCCGCAAGCGCAAACAGGAACAGGATAATGCTTCCCGAGATCGCCACTGCCCTGTCAGTAGCCCAGCCTTTCTCATAGGGCGCAAGATATTCCTCTTCAGAGAGTCCCACCATTGAAACCAGCGGATACTCTCCCAGCGTTTTCCAAGCGACATAACGTGAGTGTTTGTCACCAAACCAACGCTCTCCGCTTAGATATGAGGCGCCATCGGGTGAATTGAACAGTGGAACGGCGCGTAACGAAGTGAGCGTTGGATCTTGCGTTGCATTCCCAATTATTGCTGAGCGAAGGATGCCGTCCAGGCCAGCCGCCATCAGCAGTCCTGTCTTGCCCGGGAAGGAGCCGGCATTGAAAGCTGTCAGATAAAGTGGATCAAAGGCAACCAGCGCGACCCCGTCAAACACGCCATGCGGTGTGTTCAGCCTGCGAGAAAACGTGATAACCGGTTTGCCTGTCGCTCGCGACACCAGTGGTTTTCCTACCATAAGCGCTTTCGAGTCGTCGTTTTTATGGTAGGAAAAGTAATCCCTGTCTGCATAAGAGACATTCTTCGAGTTGCCGAGGATAGTTGTCACTGGCATACCTTCCCGATTGAGAATCAGAACATTGACGATCCTGGGGTTGCGAAAAAGCCCCTCCTGCGACAACTCTTGCAGATGCAAGTTCCCGTGCGATTGTACCCAGTCGTACTGCAATTGTAGTGTGATTTGATTTGCCTGTTCGATAGCATGGACGAGGTATTGTGTATAGTCATTGCAAAGTGCGGAGGCATCTTGGAGCGCCTTCTTCTCGCAAACCCGCTTCGCCGTGTCGATCTTCGAGATAGTCCAATACCAGAGCCCCGATGCCAAAATGAGGCAGAGGAAAGGCCACGCAAGAATCTGAAGAATACCGCTCCCGAAGAACCGGGAATTGGTGATTGTTCGCTTGGAGTGATTGATTAAGCTGTCATCGGACATTGTTTCTGCTCGGCATCATTGTTCATTTCACTCCCCATATTTTCTTGTATCTGTCCCGGTATCCGTTGCCCGGATCGAACTCGTTGTGCTGACCTCCGTCAAATTTGATATTGGCAGATGTCACCAGATGAACCGGAGCCGAATAGCCACTATGCTTTTGTCCGGCAAATGCGCGGTTAAGCTCGTCAATGGCCTGCCAACCATGAAGACGCAGAGGTTCGGCAACTGTTCCGATCTGGTAGTGGTTTTTGCGAATCCGTTCGAACGCCGACTCGCTACCATCGCCTGCGGATATGCTCTTCGGAAAACCATTGCCGGGAATTGCGGCGGCTATAAAGGTGGGCGGCATGGCATCAAGCCAGAGGTCGTTAACCGCCACAGTATGGGTCCATTTCCTGCCAAAGCGTTGTAGCAGCCATGCCGTGCGTTGGGGCATGGTTGCC
>CAIYZD010000658.1 GCA_903930585.1 uncultured Geobacteraceae bacterium
GCCGGGGAATTGTTTTTTAAGCTTAACGGCTGCGGCAAGTATGACCGGCAGAAGTCGCTCAATCTGTTGTGCCGGCTGCCGGGGAAGAGGCCGATAATCTTGCGGGACGGGTCAAGCTTGAAGCTGGTCGCGGCGGCAGAGCGATCAAACGTGACAGTGACCAGATCCAGCATGGGGTGTCCCACAAAGGTAACCGGCACTCCTGCCTGCTGATAAAAGGGCGCTTCGAAGGGGAGTATGACAGCCATGTGATCGACAAGCCGGGCTATTTTTCTGACGCGTCCCTGGCGCCAGGCCCAAATCTGAGGGCTGATGTAATACAGCACCTTAATGCCGGCCTTTTTGGCAACCTTTGCCAGACGCAGGTTGAATCCGGGGTAGTCGATCAGGATCAACAGATCGGGAGGTTCATTCAGGAGTATCTGCTTCAGTTTCACGAAGGCCGATGAAATGACATCGAAGTGCTTGATCACTTCCACCAGGCCGACCACTGCCATTTCACTTGAGTCAACAAGAGTATCAACCCCCGCTTCACGCATGCGGGCACCGCCAATACCAAAAAAATGCAGATCTGATGAGAGTTTGAGCGCTTCTTTGACCAGATCGGCACCGTAGATATCGCCGGAGGCTTCTCCGGCGACGATCATGATACGGCGCTGGAATTCAGGCATGAAAAAGTCCCCCTTTAAGAAAGGACCCTCCGGGGCCTAGAGGGGATTTAGGGGGATTTGCCTTCACTATCCAACCAGTGCCTCTCGAATGGTCTGCGCTACCAGCCGAATCGATTCTTCGGGCATTTCAGGATAGATCGGCAGCGACATGCATCGGCTGGCCACATCCTCGGCTACCGGCAGGGAAACGGTCGCATATGCCGCGGCAAATACGTCCTGCTTATGGAGCGGGATGGGATAGTATACGGCTGACGAAATCTGCTTTTCAGACAGTTTTGCCATGATTACATCGCGACGGTCCGTCAGCAGGGTGTACTGATGATATACGTGAACTCCGGCGCCATCCTCGAACGGTACGGTGACAATATCGCCGAGCAGTTCCGAATACAGATGGGCAACGCGGCGGCGTCCGCTGTTGAATTCATCTATTTTACGGAGCTTGACCCGGAGGATAGCAGCCTGAATATCATCGAGACGGCTGTTGTAGCCGATTACGCTGTGGTGGTAGCGGACACTGCTGCCGTGATTACGTAATACCTTGATCTGCCCGGCAAGCTCGTCGGTGGCGCAGGTGATCAGTCCGCCGTCACCGTAGCAGCCGAGGTTCTTGCTTGGAAAAAAGCTGAAACAGCCGAACGATCCGATAGTCCCGGTCATTGCGCCGTTTGTCGCAGCGCCGAAAGATTGAGCACAATCTTCAATCAACATAAGGTGATGCTTGTCGCAGATCGCTGTGATCGGAGTCATATCGGCAGGCTGCCCGAAGAGGTGAACAGGGATGAGAGCCTTGGTGCGGGGGGTAATGGCCGCTTCAATCAATGCAGGGTCCATATTGAACGTCTTCGGATCGATATCGACGAAAACCGGGGTGGCCCCTGCGTAACAGATCGCCTCCGCGGTAGCGATAAAGGTGAAGGGGGTGGTAATGACTTCGTCGCCCGGTTTGATCCCGGCGGCCAGGATGGCAAGCTGCAGCGCATCGGTGCCCGAGGCGCATGAAATGGCGTGCCTGGCGCCCAGATATGCCGCGGTTTCCTGCTCGAAAGCGGTTACATTCGGCCCAAGAATAAATTGCGTGCTCTCAATGGCATTGAGAACCGCGGTATCAATTTCCGCTTTAAGAGTGTGGTATTGGGTTTTTAGATCAACCATCGGAATCATGAGGGTCTCCTGTCAAGGCTGAGATTTATTTTGAGTGCCGTTTCCAGTGCCATGCGACCATCACGGCCGCTTACTTCAGGTTCTCTCTTTTCGCGGATTGCCGTCAGGAATGACTCGATTTCGCTTCTCAGCGCATCGGCTTCACCGAGTTCACGCTCGTCAACCCGTACATTGGGAACGCCGGGGAACAGTTCACCGCTCCCCTTCTGGGCAACAAGCATTTTTCGGTTCTGAAAGTCAAGGGTGATATAGGCGTTACGCTGGAAGATACGCATCTTGCGCTCACTCTTCAGACTGATGCGACTGGCCGTCACGTTGGCTACACAGCCGTTAGCGAAAAGAATACGGGCATTGGCGATGTCTTCCTCGCCGGTAAAAACCGGAGCTCCGACAGCATCAACACGCTCGACCGGAGATTTGACAATATGCTGAATGATTTCAATATCGTGAATCATCAGGTCGAGAACCACGTTCACATCGGTGCCGCGCGGTTTGAACGGCGCAATCCGGACCGACTCGATAAAGATTGGTTCCTGAAGAACTCCGTCAAGAGCCTGCAGAACCGGGTTAAAACGTTCCAGATGTCCGACCTGAAACACCAGCTTGTTCTTCTCCGCCAGCGCTATCAGTTCATCCGCCTCTTCAATCGTGACCGTAATCGGTTTTTCGATCAGAACGTGTACTCCGGCGGCCAGAAAATCACGGGCGACGGCATAATGGAACTGCGTGGGAACCACTACGCTGACGGCATCTACAGTGCCGATCAGCTCGCGATGATCGCTGAAGGCGCGAGTTCCCAGCGCAGAGGCTATTTCATCGGCCCGTTTCCGGTCCTGATCGACCACACCCACCAATTCGACATCCGGAATCGCGGCATACTTCTGGGCGTGAAAATTGCCCAGATATCCCACACCTATGACAGCAGTCCGTAGCGCACTCATCCTTTGCAAAACCCGCGTTGCGTCGAATTGATGAATGCCAGCAGGTAATCAACCTCCGGACAGTCAGCAATTTCACCGTTGATGCGGGCGATGGCATCTGGAAGCTTCAAGCCGGCCATGAACAGTGTCTTGTACGCCTTTTTAAGGTTGGCAATGGCCTCTTCCGTGAAGCCGCGCCGTTTCAGGCCGATCAGGTTAAGTCCGCGGAGCTTGGCCTCCCGTTTGTTGGAAGTAGCAATCGTATAGGGGAGAATATCCATGCCGACCATGGTACCGCCTCCTATCATGGCATATGCTCCGATGCGTGAAAACTGGTGCACAGCTACCAGGCCGCCGATAATGACATTATCTTCGACAGTGACATGACCGGCCAGGGTCGCAACGTTGGCCATGACGACTCCGTTACCGACAACACAGTCATGGGCAACGTGCGAATATGCCATAAGGAGGTTGTTATTTCCGACAACCGTCTCCGCGTGCCCCGTGACCGTGCCGCGATGGATGGTGGCGAACTCGCGGATCATATTGCCGTTGCCAAGCCGCGTCCAGCATTCTTCGCCCTTGTACTTGAGATCCTGTGGTGGAGCTCCCACTGAGGCCTGGGGGAATATCTGGTTGTTCTCGCCCATTTCAGTCCAGTCACCCACAACGGCATGAGCGCCGACGGTCGTTCCTTTACCGATTATGACGTGCTTTCCGATGATGGCATATGGGCCCACTTCCACGTCAGTTGCCAGGTTGGCTGTTGAATCTATTATCGCTGTCGGGTGGATCATGATGGTTCTCCCGTTGGTCTCCCGCTTTGAAAGGGGAATGAAAGTGTTATTTCGGTGAGTCGGCAAACGTAGCTTTAAGATCTGCCTCGGTTACCAGGGTCTCTCCGACGAATGCTCTGCCGGCTACTCCCCAGATTCCCCTACGGTTCATCGTTGTAGTAACCTCAATGCGCAACTGATCGCCGGGAGATACCGGTTTACGGAAGCGGGCATTGTCGATGGCCATAAAGTAGGTTACCTTGGCGCGGGTTGCTTCATCGGAAACAAGATATGCCATGATACCGGCTACCTGAGCCATGGCTTCGATGATCAGAACCCCCGGCATTACCGGATGACCCGGAAAATGTCCCTGGAAAAACGGCTCATTGATGGTAACATTTTTTATACCGACGCAGCGTTTTCCCTGTTCCACCTCAATGATCCGGTCAACCATCAGAAATGGATAGCGGTGCGGCAGGATTTTCATGATTTCATTGATATCCAATTGCATATTATCTCTCCTGACTAATCTGTTTCAATGTTGCTTCAAGCTCTGCAACGCGTTTTTCAAGAGCCGAAACGGTTTTCTTTAATTCCGGTAATCTCGGCACAACCATGGCAGATTTCAGCCACTCCTTGTGCGGCATGGTTGGCGTGCCGCTGTAGGCGGCGTTGGCCGGCAGAGAACTTGGTACGCCGGACTGGGCGCCGACCAGAACGTTGTCACCGATAGTGAGATGACCGGCAACACCGACCTGACCGGCCAGAGTGACATGATTGCCGATCTTCGTGCTTCCCGAAATACCGACTTGAGAGACGATCATGCAGTTTTCGCCGATCTGGCAATTATGGGCAATCTGCACCAGGTTGTCGAGCTTCGTTCCACGACCGATGCGGGTCACTTCGACAGCAGCCCGGTCTATGCAGCTGTTCGCCCCTATTTCAACATCGTCTTCCAGGATGACAATGCCGATCTGCGGGATACGATAGTAATCGTTGCCGTCAGGGGCGTAGCCGAAACCGTCCGAACCGATAACGGCCCCCGGCTGAATGATGCAGCGGCTGCCGATCCGGCACCGTTCGCGAACAACAGCGTTGGCGTGAATGATACAATCGTCGCCGATAATGACGTTGTCATACAGCACCGCACCTGCATAAACAACCGAACGGTTGCCCACGACAACATTCCTGCCGACACAGGCGCCGGGATAAATACTGCATCCTTCACCGACAGTCGCACTCTCGTCGATGTTTGCCGACGGAAGAACTCCCAATGCTTCGTGGGGAGCGGTGTAGAACATCGTCAGAAGTTTGGCAAACCCGAGATACGGATTGGCCACTTCAATGGCGGTACGGCCATAACGTTCGCCGCCCGGCGCCATTAGAACGGCGCCGGCGGCTGTTTCGGCAACTTTGGCGGCATACCGGGGGTTTGCGAGAAACGTCAAGGTGCCAGGCCCGGCAGTTTCGAGCGTTCCCAAGCCGGAAATCACTGTTTCCCCGTCTCCGCGCACGATTCCGCCGAGATACTCGGCAAGTTCTGTTACGGTTCGTGTGAGTGCCATATGCGTTACTTCTTCCTGCTCGAATTGAACAGCTTTAAAATATCTTCGGTCAAGTCGGCGGAATCGTTGACGAACAGCATACTCTCATTTTTCACAAAGATGAACGTATACCCTTTCTGTCGACCGTACTCCTGAATTACTTTCTCCATTACTTCAAGAATTTTCCGGGTCAGTTCTTCGTCTTTGCCTTGCAGTTCTTCCTGTGCATCTTTAGTAAATCGTTGAAAATCCTTCAGTTTGTTCTGGTAATCCTTTTCTTTGGAGGCTCTGGTGGAATCGGAAAGCACTGCCGACTGTTTTTCCAGATCTTCCTTAAGTTTCTTGAGCTCTTCCTGTTTGACATTAATCTCGTCCTGGTACTTCTTGACTTTGGCGGCCAACTGCTCCTTGGCCTCTTTTCCCGCTTCGGAACCGTTCAGCGCACGCTGCATGTCGATGTAACCGAGTTTGAGGTCTGCTGCAAATACTGATGTTGATGCAATGCATGCTGCTACGACACCTGCCAGAATTACCCGTTTCATGAATACTTCTCCTTTACTTTTGTTGTTGGCGTTTCGCCATATTAACGGAATAGTGTATGCAATTTGATGCTCCCTCCAACCTCCCTCCGTTGGGTGGGGGAACTAGAACATGCTGCCAATTGAAAATTCAAGTCGTCCGCTCGAGCTGTCGATATCTTTGCGCGGATTGATCGGGATGCCATATTCAATACGGAGCGGACCCATCGGGGATGCCCAGCGGATTCCGAAACCGTAACTCATCAGCATGGGACTGAATGCTTTTGAAATGTCGTTAAATGAATTGCCGTAATCGAAAAAGGCGACCCCTTTCACGCCGACATCCGAGAGCAGGGAATAGGTCAATTCGACATTTCC
>CAIYZD010000659.1 GCA_903930585.1 uncultured Geobacteraceae bacterium
CCGATCTGACATCAAGGTTTTTCAGGAATGTTGTCAGGCTAGTCCGGGATGTGGGTGCTAAAAAGAATGACAGCGCCCGCAGGATGATTTGCTCAATTGTTGAGAGTGATTGGTATATTGTGGCAAGTTCAATAGGTGTTTGACCCTTCATAGTACGGTTATCCTTGAAAGAGTGTTTATCTCATATTAACGAATGATGGCAAGTTCAGGAAAAAACTGCCCGATGGAATCGCAACCATTGTGGTTACAAGTTTAGCGCAGGTGGCAAACCTGCATCAGGCCTGTATTTCTTTCAGGTGTCTTTCATAGAATGCATAGTTGGATTTCAGAATTTTAGTAATCGGCAATTCATAAGGGCAGAGTTCCAAGCAAGTACCACAAGCAGCACAATGTAGGACACTCTCCATTGACTGTTTGCAGAATTGCACCGAAACCTCTGGAGACATTCGAGAAGCAAAATAGGATAACCACTCCGACCCCATGTTGCTTGATGCTTATCCATGTCGGCCTTATTCGCAAATATCCCATACGTGTTGCGGTTTCAACTGCATTGCTCACACTGATCGGGATTGATGGCATTCAACTCACAGCCGCAACTTGCACAGGCATTTGCCCAATTTGGATGACCTGCCAGAATAGCTCTCTGTTTGGCATCAAGTCGCTTGACTTCCGCGATCATTTCATCATTGTACTGGTCTTCAAACATCGTCACTCTCGAATGGGATGATAACGCCTTCTGTGGTCATAGCGAACATTCCTGGCCGATCCAGGCCGCACCGAACACTCCAGCGGAATCACCAAGTTGGTTTTTCAGAATCTGAGTTTTGAGGTTGTCATGGAAGGCATACTTTGCTACCCGCTCTCTACCGATGGTATATAGTTCATCAATATTGGATAGTCCACCGCCGAGAACCACGGCATCAGGGTCAAGAATGGAAATTAGACCACCAAGGCAACGCCCGAAATCGTCCAAGAAAGTGTCAAACAGTTCTCTGCACTCCTGATTTCCAGATCTGGCGTGACTGACAATTTCATCCATTGTTTTTCGCTGACCATACTTCCGAAGGTATGTCGCCTCCACCCCCGAACCGCTGATGAGGGTTTCCACACAGCCGAGATTGCCGCAGTAACAAGGTGCTCCGTTCTTATCCATGGAGACATGTCCCCATTCACCAGCTATTCTGTGCTGTCCCTCCCGGACTATTCCATCAATGCAGATTCCTCCGCCACAGCCTGTTCCCATGATGACACCAAAGAACAGACCATATCCTTTTCCTGCTCCAGCACGACATTCAGCCAGGGTAAAGCAATCTGCATCGTTGCGGATACGTACTGGCCTGTCGAGTAGCCGTTCAATATCTGCTTTCAGCGGACGTCCGATCAGGCAGGTGGAGTTGGCGTTACGGACGAGTCCAGTCGTTTCATCTAATGAGCCGGGAATACCAATTCCAACAGTATAGGTGGTACCTTGTGGCACCTTCACTGCTGCTTCTCCAACCAAGTTTACCAATGTGTTGAGCATGGCCTCGTAGCCGTTATCTCTGGGACTCCCCTTACGTTCACGAAACAGTACTGCTCCATCTGGCGCAAGTAGTATTACTTCCGTTTTAGTGCCGCCGAGGTCAACTCCTATGGATGCTGTGTTTGTCATCAGGCAAAAGGGCTCTTTACCGTTTCCGGTTCTTAAATTGAGATCTGTTCTGCATGTTCAGAGTTTACCAGTTCAGCTACGGTCAGGTCGATAATATTCTTTAGTTCGCTGGCGAGTTCCAATTCAACCTTGTCTTTAGTCAAGTCTATAATCAAGGAAGTTGCTGAAGG
>CAIYZD010000660.1 GCA_903930585.1 uncultured Geobacteraceae bacterium
CACCACCCGGATATTATCATCACCGACATCAAGATGCCGGTAATGGATGGGTTGGAAATGCTGAAGCGGGTGCGCACCTTGAATGTATCTGTTCCAGCAATTGTCTTATCGGCCTTTGAACTATCTGAGGACATGAGACAATCTCATGGCCTCAGAGAATTGAGGCATGAAATGAAGCCTGTTAGCGGAGCAAAGCTTGCAGAAGTGCTGCAGGAATGTGCGAATAATTTGTAGGAGGGACGCGAGTACGGTGGTGAACTACCTGATTTATAACAGGAGGTATCTTGAAATACCCTGTTTTTTTGCTCATTTTTTCGTAGGTTGGCGGTGAGGTACGAACCCCAACGGTTTAAATGTTACCAGCATCGTAATGGTGGGGTTCACGCCTGCCCTGAGCGTAGCCGAAGGGATAAAACCGTTCACCACCAACCTGCAAAAGCCTGTTTTTAAGGATATCAAACACTATGTCAGGGAACTTATCGCTATGAGAAATACACTATGAAAACTATGGATAAAAAACGACCACATAATCTCATGTTGGTGTACTGCATTGCCTTGTCGATCATTGTCCTTTCTCTGCTGTCCTCTTCATTCTTGATGCAGTATGTCATCAAGAGCAGTGACGGTGACTCCAGGGTAATCAATCTCTCCGGGCGACAACGCATGCTGTCACAATATCTGACCAAGAGTGTTATGGCTTTGGAACGGCCGGCTTCCTTCGATGAACGGATACGGAGAAGCAACGAAATCAAGGAATCTTTTGTAGCCTGGAAAACGGCTCACATTGGGCTGCAGCGTGGTGATGCCACGATCGGATTGCCACAGCGGGTAAATTCACTGGAGGTGCAGGCGCTCTTTAACGAGATAGAACCATACCACGCGACCATGGTAAAAGCGCTTGACCGTATGATGAGCGTGCCGTCAGGTGAAAGCCCGGTTCCTTCTGTCGTGCGAACAACCGCTGACGTTCTGTTGATCAACGAACCTCGATTTCTGCGGTTGATGGACAAAATCACCTTCCAATTCGACAAGGAGGCCAAGGAACGGAATTCTTCCATGCAGCGCTTGGAATTGTTGTTCATTGTTGCTGGACTGCTGATCCTTACTTTTGAATTTTTCTGTATTTTTCGTCCGTCGTCCATACGGATTACAGAACTGATGTCCTCGCTGGAGAATAAGAGGGAGAGGCTGAAAGAGAAGAATGAACAACTCCAGAAGTCACTTGACAACCTCAAGTTGACGGAGCAGGCGTTACAACAATCTGCAGCAATTGTGTCAAACAGTGAACAATTTATGAAAAAGCTGATCGATATCATTCCCGGAATGGTTGGCTACTGGAACAGTGACTTACGGTGCAGTTTTGCCAATAAGGCCTATCAGGAGTGGTTCGGTAAAAGCCGGGAGCAGATGTCCGGCATCACTATTCGCGAGATGATGGGAGATGAACTGTTCTGCAAAAACGAACCTTTTATCACTGCGGGGCGAACATCAACGCTTTGAGCGTACCCTGACCAAAGCCGACGGCAGTATCGGCTATACCTTGGCCACGTATATACCCGACCGTGATGAAGACCGGGTGTGCGGTTTTTTTGTATTGGTATCAGATGTAACGGATCTTAAACTGGCTGAAGAAGCCCTGCTGAGGCAGGGGGAATTTTCCCGCTCCACCCTCGACGGCCTCAAGGCTCATATCTGCGTCATCGACAAACAGGGAACTATTATTACCACTAATAAAGCGTGGAACAACTTTGGTCATGAAAACGGCGCTGATAAAGAGCTGTGTGGTGTGGGTACAAACTATTTTGCCGTATGTCAGCCCTTGCCAGGCGAACAGGTTGCATCTGCCAACGAATTCATGGATGGCATTACTGCGGTGTTTGATAGAACCTTACCTGCATTCAGTATTGATTATCCCTGCCATTCTCCTGAAACGGAGCATTGGTTTAGCTGCAACGTTAATCTGTTCACCATTGCAGGCTTAGAGTACGCCGTTGTATCACATGAAAATATTACCTGGCGCAAAGAAGCTGAAAAACGCCTGCGCATGCTGTCCCGCGCTGTCGAACAGAGTCCGGTTACCATCGTGATTACCGATACCGAGGGAACGATTGAATTCGTCAACCCACACTTTACCGAAATGAACGGTTACTCTGCGGAAGAGGCCATTGGCCAGAATCCCCGCATACTCCACTCGGGCATCAGCGCACCGGAAAAGTTCAGGGAATTATGGACAACCATCAAGGCGGGGCAGACGTGGTACGGAGAATTTATCAACAGACACAAAGATGGGGACCTATGCGTCGAACAGGCTAAAATATCCCCGCTTCGTGACGAAAACGGCGTTATTACTCATTATATGGCTATAAAAGAAGATATTACGGAACGGAGGGCGATGGAAACATCACTTGTTCTGGCTAAAGAGAAGGCGGAGATTGCAAGTCGCGCCAAAGATGAATTTTTGGCTGTCATGAGCCACGAGATGCGTACACCTATGAATGGCGTGATTGGAATGACCCGTCTGCTGCTTGACAGTGGTCTGACTGCTGAACAACAGGAGTTCGCAGAAATAGCCTGCACGAGCGGAGAAAATCTTCTTGAGATAGTTGACGATATCCTTAGTTTTACCAAGGTAAAGAGCGGCAGGCTTAAGCTGGAGCGGAATGATTTCGAACTGCAGACGGTTTTGGAAAAGACGATCAAAGTGTTTTCCCGGCACATTGAACATGCAACGCTTGGCCTTAGCTGCCGCATAGACCCAGCGATACCGTCCCGGTTGAACGGGGATGTTGGCAAACTCCGGCAGATTGTCGCCAATCTGGTCAGCAATGCCATAAAATTCACCAGTACGGGAACTGTTATTGTTGCTGCATCGCTCATATCTGAGCAGAACGGTTGTGCAACCATGCGTTTTGAGATTCATGATACCGGCATCGGCATTCCAGAATCCCGGCTGGCGGATATATTTTCTGCCTTCACCCAGGTGGACAGCACCACAACCCGGGAATACGGCGGTATTGGCTTGGGGTTGGCTATCTGTAAGGAGCTGGTCGCGTTGATGGGTGGTGAGATTGGTGCCACAAGCATGGTGGGGAAAGGCTCTACCTTCTGGTTTACCGCCCGTTTTGAAAATCCGGCGAGTGTGCAGAAGGCTGATGCTCTACCAATTCCGCTCATGCGCGATAATGACACACTGCAAACTGAAGAACCGCCGCCCCGCGCACTGCGCATCCTGATGGCGGAGGACAACGCATTAAATCAGAAAATAGCTCAGAAACTGCTGAACAGTCTGGGCTACACGGCCGATATTGCGACCGATGGGCGCAAAGCGGTGCGGGCTTTGGAAATAAAAGAATACGACCTGGTGCTGATGGATTGCATGATGCCGGAAATGGATGGCTATGAGGCCACCACCGAGATCAGGAACAACACTTCCAAAGTACTCAATCACAAGGTGCCGGTCATTGCCATGACAGCCAATGTTATGCCGGGAGACCGGGAAAAGTGCCTTGAATCAGGTATGGATGACTATATGTCAAAACCGGTCAAAAAAGATGTGCTTGCCGCTATACTTGACAAATGGCTCTCCCCGGCAAACCTGTTGCGGGTAGAACCAATTGATGTCAGTAAGCAGGAACTGGATAAACTGAAACGCCTTACCGTTTTGTATGTGGAGGATGACGCTCAGACAAGGGATCAGTACAGCCAATTCCTATCTCATATTGTCGGAGTATTAATAACTGCAAAAGATGGCGCTGAAGGTTTGGCCGCCTACCACCTGCACCACCCGGATATTATCATCACCGACATCAAGATGCCGGTAATGGATGGGTTGGAAATGCTGAAGCGGGTGCGCACCTTGAATGTATCTGTTCCAGCAATTGTCTTATCGGCCTTTGAGATGTCCGATGACCTG
>CAIYZD010000661.1 GCA_903930585.1 uncultured Geobacteraceae bacterium
CATCTGGCAAACAAACGTAGCCCTGTTCGGGGACACGGTCCAAAAGTCGCCGAATCATCTTGAAGCGCGAGTTCTGTATATGACGGCACTTTCAATGGCTGGCAGGCAACCCGAAGCGGTTGAGCAGTTCCGGCGCATTCAAACTGATCCCAGAAGCTGGATACGAGTCAAATACTTCAACGATCTGGCGGACCGTCTCTACAACGATAATTTAAAACATGAGGCGTGGGAGGTGTTGAATAGTTCCATGGCCATATCTCTGCCATTGGGACAAAAACATCCGTTGAAAAATGATGATTGGCAAAAACTCTACACATTTCACTCAAAGTTACGAAAGGAACTTTTTCCTTAGAAACGGGTCGGCGGGGAATAAATAACGGAACTATCCGGAACCAAAGTAAATCCGGAACGGTGCCTCCCCCTTTGTTTCTCCTGCCGATTATGGTATGAAGTAACCATGCTTACGCTCGAAAATAATAACGGTTTTTCTTTGGTCGAGCTCTCCATCGTACTGGTCATCATCGGTATGCTGATCAGCCTGGGAATGAACATGATCGGACCGCTGACAGCCATTGTCAAAGTGCGGGAGACCAGGGATATGATGGATGCCGACCTTCAGGCCATCACCAGTTGGGCTGCATCGAGAAACACCATCCCCAACGCCGACGACACCGGTTTTAAAACTGTTGCCAAATCCCCGCTTGATGCCTGGGGACGAAACCTGATCTACCTCTACGACCCCAATCTCTACTCAGCCTCTTCTACCAAGGACACTATCTGCGGAAGGAGCTCAACGCCCCTGACACTGGAAACTACCGATAACGGCACGATCACGACCACCGTCTCCAACGTGGCCTTTGCTATTTTGAGCGATGCCGACAACGCGACCCTCAAGAGCACGCTGAACGGCACAAACATTACCACTTCCGGTGCGGCCACCACCGGCAGCACCCCGGCTACCATCAGCGTTAAAGGTCCAAGCGGCTATCTTGTGCGGTGGGTGACGCTGGATGAGCTGCGCAGCAAGATAGGCTGCCAGGGAGCAGCATTGAAGATTGTGAATAATGAGCTGCCGTATGGAAATTATTCGACGAGCTATTCGGCTACAATAGTGGCTGATGGTGGGAGTGGCTCAGCGAATTACCAGTGGCGCATAAAGAGTAGCAAGTTTCCGAATGGTATCATTCCTACGTTCGCAAACATCAGCACAACCGATTGGATAACAACTTCATCCCTGAATCTCTCCGGCTATCCAAAATTGCAGGGGAGCTATTACTTCTCCATATTTGTACGTGATAATTCCGGAAACGACAGCTCAAAAGTTTTTGTTTTGACGGTCAATCCAAGATCCAACTAAGGTGCGAATCCGTATATTCTCATCCACTTTGCTAACAAACCAGCGCGGCATCGCCCTCCTGTATCTGTTTATACTGTTTATCCTGCTGGGAGTTCTGCTTAGTGCCGGCACCAGGATGATCGGCTCTACGGTGACACTGGGCAAGATTAGAGACACCAAAGCCATGTTGGAACGGGATGTCGAGACAATCATGGCCTGGGCGGCAAAGAAGGGACGGCTGCCTACCTCGGACGAGTATCCCGGCATTTTCGGCAGCACGCCACTGGACTCATGGAACAAACCCATAGTGTTTGCCTATTACAGCAGCCTGACAAAGATATCCACCGGTGGCCTCTGCGGTCGAACCAACTCGTCTGTTACCTGCAATGGGCAGGATATTGCCTTTCTGCTCCTGAGCGGCGGCGAAGACATGAGTATAAGCTCTACTCCCGGTACGAGCGGTGTTTTCAACGGGATACTGCCGAGCCCCCAGCAGGATGATTTGTGCCGTATTGTGACGTTAAAGGAGTTGCAGACTCAGGCCGGGTGCTTTGGGGCAACTACGGGGGGGCTCAGAATTGTAAACAATGAACTGCCGGGGGGGTGTATACCTCAGAAATATCTGGCACAGCTGTTTGCAGACGGCGGAGTACCGCCGGTATCATTCTCATATACGAACAAACCATCCTGGCTCACCCCCACAGGCGCCGCATTCGCAACATTATCCGGGAACACCAGCGACGCATCGGCATCATCCTATACAGTCAGCGTGACGGCAACCGATTCAGCTGCAAACGTTGTGAAACGGTCGTATAGGGTAAATATTATGCCTTCCTGCAACTAAACTTCCAGTAAACAGCTGATAAAAAGAAATTTAGCCATGAAGCGCCGCCAGGAAGATTGGCGACCACAACCATCTGAGCCAAGTCAGATATTTCAAGTAAACCCAGTCCCCGGAATGGATCGCTCACCTATATGCGGTATTTGCTCACAATTGTTTGAAGCTGTTGGGCCTGTAAAGCGAGTTGAGCGGCGGCACCAGATGTTTCTTCAGCTCCACGGGCTGTCTGATGGACCACTTCTGTTATTTGAGATATATTTGTTGATACTTCACTGGTTGTGGCGGTTTGTTGCTGGGCTGCTGTTGCTATCATGCTAATCTGTTCGGACACACTGCTAATGCCAAGCAGAATTTCAGCTAAAGCCTCACCCGAGTTGTTTGAAGCTTCAGCACCCCTTTCTACCTCGTTAACGCCTTCTTCCATAGCTGCCACTGCCTCACCCGTGTCATGCTGGATTGCCTTGATCATCTCTCCGATCTCGCGAGTTGCTTTTGTCGTCCGCTCGGCTAATGCCCTTACCTCATCGGCAACTACAGCAAAACCTCGTCCCTGTTCCCCGGCGCGGGCAGCTTCAATTGCGGCGTTAAGTGCAAGAAGGTTCGTCTGATCCGCAATGTCTTCAATAGTTCTTATTATTTCACCAATCTGATCCGATCTGCCACCTAAAGCCTCAACTGTCTTTGATGTCTGACGTACTCGATCTGAAATTATTTTCATGCCACTAATAGCTTCATTTACAATTGTTGATCCTGAAACAGCTTTTTCAGCCGTCTGTTTTGATGTCTCAGCAGCATGTACGCAATTATTAGCAATACTCTCGGATGTGCTTGTCATTTCACTACTAGCTGTCGCTACAGTGTTTGTCTGCATCGCGACTTCTTCGGCGCCGGTTGCAATCTGTTCGGAAGTTGATCGCAATTGTGCAGAAGCGGAAGCAATTACTGTCGATATATCGATCAGCTGGATAGTCATAGCTTTCAGATTTGCAACCATGTGTCCCATAGATCGCAACAAAACACCTGTTTCATCTTGACATTCGGAAGTGATCTCGATAGTTAAGTCCCCTTGCCCTATTCTGTCTGCGGCCTCTACGGCGCGAGCGATAGGCCTGGTTATTGCGATAGCTGCAGCCGATGCGAAAACAATACCGGCTATTATTGCGATACAGAGGATAATGTAGTTGGTTATGCGTGACGTGTGAAAAACTGTCTCCGCTACCTTAATCTGTTCTGAAGCCTCTTTTTTATTGAATTCAGTAAGTTTATCAACAAGGCCTTCGGCTAATTCACAGCTTTTTTTCCCTTCGTTTCTATAAACGTCAAACGCCTCGTTCTTCTTTCCCGCTTTAGAGAGACCAATGATTTTACTGTGAACATCAAGACATTTATCAACAGCCGCCGTGAATTCAGCGTATAACTTCTTTTCTTCCGGAGCAGTTACCATTTTTTGGTGCTCTTTGTGTCGCTCTTTGAATCCTTTTATAAGACCATCCAAATCTTTTTCAGCCTCAATCATTTCCTCATTACTGTTCGAAAGAATATGCTCGAACCAGTGCCGGGTTATCTGGGTAAGATGGTCATCCAATGCAAACAGACTAACAATGCTTGGAAGATTATTGTCAGCAATTTCATCGGCATGTTCATAGACCTTTGACATCTGAAGATTGGAAAATATACCAACAATAATGGTTAGAACAATTACTGTTGAAAAAGTTAAAGATAATTTTGTTCG
>CAIYZD010000662.1 GCA_903930585.1 uncultured Geobacteraceae bacterium
TCAACATCGGTCATGCTCCAGAGTTCGTCATCCTCAAAACAGAAATATTCCATACCGAGGCAGCTTTTGCCCGGATCCGGCGTCATTGCAGGGCTCCAGTTTTTGAAGTTCTGGATGCGTCCGACCCGCAACGCATCATCGTGAATATACACCCACGTATCCGGGAACAGGTCGGCGCCGTTGACGATCAGCGCAACGGTCAGAAAGTCCCGATAGCGGAGCTTGCCTGCCGCTTCAAGCACTTCAGACGGAACGCTCTCACTCAGAGTCGGGGCCACCTGCTGGAGAGGCATGGTCGAAATGAGATGGGCAACCGCAAGCAGCGAAAAACCATGCCGGTCTTTGACCTCAACCGCGGCGATCCGGCCATTTTCATGACATATCCGCGTGACGGAACTGGCAAACCTGATCGTTCCGCCATGTTCGGTAATATCGCGGCACAAGGCGTCCCACATCATACCGGGACCGAGGCGCGGATAGAGAAACGATCCGATCAGGGTTCTGACCGGCTCTCCGGACCCGCTTCCACCCGGCCGCCTGAACATGGCGGCAAGCGCCGTACGCAAGGAAAGCCCCTGAATGCGCTGAGCAGCCCATTGCGCTCCAATCTGGTCACAAAGAACGCCCCACACCTTTTCCGTATAACTGCGAAAAAAGAGGTTAAACAGTCTGCGGCCAAACCGGTTCGTAACCCAGTCGGCAAGTGTCTTTTCCGGAGAGATCCGGAATATCCTGCTCCGGAGATAGCTCCCCAGGATCAAAAAACTCTCGACAATTCCGAATCCCAGAAAAACATTGCCGACACGCAGCGGGTAATCGAAAAACCGGCCACGGCAATAAATCCGCGAGACACGCGGTCGTACCAGCAATTCGTCACCCAGAAGCTCATGCCAGAGTTCACGAACAGCTTGAAACTTGGTAAAAAAACGATGGCCGCCGATATCGAACCTGAAACCTTTGTACTCGACTGTCTTTGCAATTCCGCCGGGTAAGCAATCCTGCTCGACAACGATTACCTCCACTCCTCGACGCGCCAACGCATAGGCGGCGGTCAAACCCGCCGGTCCGGCGCCGATTATTACGACCGGTCCATCACACGTACCACGCCCATCGCCCCCCATCGTTGTCTTCATGAAAAGTATCCGCCTACGGAATCGGCGCCATGGGATGGGGCATACCCTTTCCGTGGGACTTGACGTTCTTTATGAGCTGCTTCACCTCCTCAGGCATCTCCGCCCCACCCGCTTTCATGGCCATCTTCATCTGCCCCGCCAGGTAGGAATGATTGATCAGGATGTCCAGCACCGATAACATGAATTCCTGTTTCCAGGGGGAGAGTTCATGGAGGTGCTGGAACTTGTGCATGAAGAACTTTTGGGAGGCCTTCCCCAGCTCCCGCTCCAGCTCAACCAGTGTCATATTTTTCGGTTTGATAACCGGTTCAACCAGGTTGTACTTGCGGTAATCCTTGGTTGCCACATACGGCTCCAACTCCGGGTAAAGCTCAGAATATGGCCAGGGGGCAATCGCAAGAAAAAAACCCATATCCGGATTGTAATGTTTGGCAAGCTCAATAATCGCGGCAATCGACTCCGGTGTGTCATCTGGCATTCCCAGAACAAAGGATGTCTCCGATACAATATCGGCGTTATTGATGATGTCTATGGCCGCTTTGGACTGTTCAACCTTGGTGTTCTTGTTGAAAAGGTCAAGCGTCGCCTGATCTCCGGCCTCAACCCCGACGTAGATATGCTCTACTCCCGCCTCGCGGTACCGGTGCATGATATCGGCATCACGCAGAATATCGTCCACGCGCGTCTCAAGCAAAAGCTTGACACCCACTTCCCGCTCAATCAACAGGTCAAGAATACGCACCCAGCGATCACGGTCAAAGGTTGGAATCTCATCCGAGAGCATCACCACTTCCACACCGTAGCTCTCTTTAAGAAGTTCCAGCTCGGCAACGAAATTTTCCGGGCTCCGGGCTCGCCAGGACTGGGACCAAAAGAGTTGTTGAGAGCAGAAGGAACATTTTTCCTTACAGCCACGCGAGGAAGAAACGATGGCCAGGCGGGCATTATTCTTGGCCCGATATGTGTAAATCGGCCACTCGACAAGATCCCACGCCATTGGAAGCGCATCGAGATCGTGAATATAGGGGGCTTTGGGGGTGACAACAACGGTCCCGTCGCGATAGAATGCCAATCCCGGCACCTCCGCGGGATCCCCCCCGCTGTTGAGACAGTCGAGCAGTGAGACAAGCGTCACCTCACCCTCGCCTCGCACGATGAAGTCGACGGTATCGTGCTCCGCCTCCAGCATTTCCTCAAAACAGAAGGTCGCATGCACGTTGCCATGTACCGTCACAATGTTCGGGTTTATTTTTTTGGCCAGTGCCGTCAGTTCCAGCGCATGAGCCACGGAGGCGGTGAACGAGGTAGTTGCAACCACATCGGGGTTAAACGACCTGATGCGGGCTTCTATATCGGGCCACTTGTGCCAGAGCGACATGGCGTCGTAATAGTCGACCTCATAACCGGCCGCGCGCAATGAACCGGCGATATAGACAAATCCAACATTCAGCCAGGTGCCGGCAGATTCGACAACACCGGAATGATACGGCGGGGTGATGAGTGCAATTCGTTTAATAGTCATAATTGAATAACTCAACTTTCACATGTGATAAATTGCATCAAAAATGTATTAATAGCCCGATTTCAATTAAATGTCTGCAAAAATTGACGTCCCTTCACGCGAGCCGTCTCCCGAAGAAACGCAAACAGATTCCGCGCCGTAATCGAAATTGCATATGTGCACGTATAAAAGCAGGGGGTATCCCTGCTGCACATCTTTATTTTTTCCTGCCCGGCTTCCAAAGAGCGCCACAGTTGACCGATGCCGGTCCGGCGAAGATCTCCAGCGCCTTCATGGTCCGGGCAGACGGCGACCTGCCCATCCGCATTCAGATCAATGTACATGTTCCCGGCATCGCAAGGGCCGACAGGTATGCCAAGCACATAATCGGCGGCACGCTCGTAATAACCGCTATACTCCCAGAGCGGTTCACCGCCACGGCGCAACCGGGCCAGCTCCCGAAATATTTCCGCCATCCGGTGCTGTTCATCTTCCGATGCGGTAAATTGAGGATCGGAGTGTCTGTGAAAGAACCCCTCTCCCTGATTTACCGGAAAAACCGAAAGGCATATTCCCCGTGATTTGGCAAACTCAAGAAAAGTGAAGGTTTCCCGGTAATTGATGCGGTTCATGACCATGTTGATTTTGACCGGAAACGGAAGTTTTGCAGCACGCAGCAGTTCCAGATTATGCAGGACAACCGGCAGCAGGTCGCGTCCCCTGAGACGTTCATAGGTTGCCCGGTCAAGCGAATCAATGCTGACGGCAAGTTGCAACAGCCCCTTTGCTGACCGGAGTAACTCTATGCCGGCTGCGGTAAAGAGCGTACCGTTGGATGCAACGGTATACAGGAAACCGAGCCGGTCCAGCAGGGCAAAAACGTCATGGATATCCTCGCGCAGAAACGGTTCCCCACCGGTTACTTCAGTCACCATGAAGCCGAAGCTGCGCAGGTCGCGAAAGATCGGCTCCATCTCCGCAATGGAGAGCATGCCTCCGTCACGCCGCCAGACGGAGCACATCGGGCACGCTTCATTGCAGGCATTCAGTGAATTGAAGCTTACAAAGGTCGGCTTGATGTAATGCATCCGCCAGAAGACCCGGATCAACCTCAGAGCGGTACGTATCGTCACTGATGGTTCCCTTTTACGCCGTCCTGATATGCCGCACTGTTACTTGAAATACTCTGCATGTATGGACGACTCGAAGAGAGGCGTCAGAAAGAGCGACACCAGTGTCAACAGGAAACAGACGACAAACAGCCATGACGCCCGCTCTCCCTGCCAGGAAAAAAAACGCCGCAGATGCAGGTAGATGCCGAACACGGACCAGGTAACAAGCGACCATGTCTGCACCGGGTCCCAGTTCCAGAAACTCCCCCACGACTGGTAGGCCCAGATGGAACCGGCCAGCATGCCGATAGCCCAGAAGGTAAAGCCGAATCCGGCAAATCGGTACGCGTATATATCAATCCCCGCTAGATCCGGGAGAATCCGGGCAAGTCTCTTCAGTCGGCCACGCCGCACCAACAGGTAAAAGAGCGAAAAGGCAAAAGCTATGATAATGGCGGAAAAAGCGATCTTGTAAAATATGATATGAAGCACCAGCCAGACACTGCGGAAGGTGGGGGGAAGGGTCTTCATCTCCGGATGACAGAAGAGCCCGAGCGCGACCATTATAAAAGTGGCAGGTAACACCACCATACCGACCGCTTTCAGCCGCGGAAACGGAATGGTGAAAAGCAGGAATGCCAGCAGCAGTATCCAGGCATTTGACGACAACACCTCAAAACGGTCGATGTAGGGACCATGGCCTACCATGCGCCACCAGACGGCAAGTCCTGCACCATGCAATACCAGGCCGGGAATGGAGACAGCGAATCCCCGACGGACAAGATTCGGTTTTTCAAAAAACTGGCCGACTACAACCATGATCGTCGCCACAACATAGATGATGACCGCTCCCCAATGGATTCCGGTTACCAGTGCGAATGAACCTTTCATAATTCTCCCGTGGTGCGTGCTTTCTGTATGATATCGTCGAACTCTTCGCGATAGAAATGGGGAAAACGTCGCACAATATGCTGTGCATAGACAGCGCCATTCAATTCCCTGGCAATGATCTCGCGAGGCACAAGAACGTACGAGCAGAGCACACCCGCCAGAATCATGGCAAAACCGGCAAATATCCCTGCCGTTCCACGAGTGCCGTCAAGCAGGATATCAGTCCACCATTCGGACTGCGTTACCCTGACAGCCAATTCCCCAAGCTGTCCGTTTGAACCGACCGTCAGAGTGACTTCTCCCAACTGCTCTTTGCCTCGGTAAAGACGCAGGGTAAGCGGGGAACCGTGAAGCTGTATCAGCTTCCGCTCCGTGTCGGCGTAAAACTTTCCCTTCAGCAGGAAATCGGTCCCTGAAACAGCCTGCTCACCATACCCGGCAATATCGCGCCGGGTGGGGTACGGCAGATAGAGCCGCTCCCGAAACAGCTTACCGCGTGGCGATATGAATTCAAGATCGAAGGTGCGTCCATAGACATTAGACTGATATACAATGTATGGATCAAACCGGGCTTTGTCGCTGATGGCAACATTCACACGTTGCGGCTCCCCTCCGGACCGGTCGGTAAAATACAGTTCGGTAGAGAGAGATTCCAGCTTGTCATTTCCCCAATATCGGGGGTACAGATTCTTTAGCACGACGCTGTACGGCAGTTTCTGTTGTTCCTGTAACAGACCTCGTAATTCCTGAACTGTTTCTGACGACAGTCTCGTAACTTCCTGCCCGGCGAGACGAATGAGAACCCGATGCTGGGTCAGAACGTACACAATTGAAAAGAACACCGCTATGACGAGCCCGATGTGGAGCAGGAAGTTTCCCCAGTAACCGGGCCGGTTTTTAATATAGCGATACACACCGCCCGAGCCCCCTGCCAAACGATATCCGGATTGCAGGGCCAACTCAGCAAAAGCAGGCCGCCCCACATCAACCCGGCTACTTTCCGGCGGTACTGTTGCGGAAGGAACACGACGTATCTGTTCCCTGATTGCCGTGAATTGAGACCACGTCGATGCGACAAGCGACACCCAGAAAAGTGAGACCAGAACCGCAAACCAGACCGTGCCAACGATGTTATCAAGGCCGAATACGGTGGAAATAAAATGTAAACCATCCGGGAGCCTCCCCACCCACTCCGGTGTTTTACCTCCGGATGAGGTACGCTGCGGGACAGCGCTGGCTACCAGCAGTGCAGCACTGATGGCGGTTAATAACACGATTACGGTATAACGTGCCGTAAGAAACCTGGATACTTTCATATGGTATCTCCGGTACAAAGCGGTCATTTGTTTTCGTGCGGCGCCGGCACGGCGCTTACATGTCCGGGTGCAGACGGAGTACGTTCCGATGGCATCTCTTTTTTAAATTGAACCAGATACTGTTCCACCAGATAGTTATTCAATACCGGAATTCTTGTCCCTTTGCCAATGGCAAGCAGGTAGAGAGGTGACGCAACTATAAGAACAAGTACCAGATAGGAAGCTATCACAACATTATTCCGCTTGAAGCGTCCAGCAATCGTCCAGACAAAAAAGGCAACGGCCATAATTGCATATGGCAGAACCGAGAGTGCCGTATTCATCCAGATCGGACGCGGAGATGCCACGAGAGGAAGGTAGGAGGCCAGAAACAATCCGGTAAGATACCAGGCGCCCTCATCACGCTCACGGAATCCACGGCGGAGCAAAACGATAATTGCAGGAAGCACCAATAACCAGACCAGCGGGTTTGCATAACCAAGAACAACCGTCACACTCTTGTCAAACGACGGCAGGCTCCGCGGATCCCCGTCAGCTGTATCCATATTCATAAACGGATCTACAAAAACGGACGGAGCGACAAACCATTTATATGCCCGGTTATCCTTGTCGTCCCATTTTTTCGGATGATACCCGACATGTTGCGATGTTTCCAGAAACATACTGCGCTGCAACGCCGGCCACTCGGAAAGTGAATATCCCCGGCCGAACCAGGGAATAAAAGTCAGCAGATACACCAGTGCCGGAACAATCAAGAGCAGTGCCGTGACATGGCAATACCGGACAATGCGTGCCCTTATGGCGTCTTTCGTTTCTTTGTTGATCGTGACAAGCAACAGAGCAAAGGTCACGATCAGGGGAAAAACAGCACTCCACTTTGAGGCGAGCCCGAGTCCGAAGCAGATTCCAGAACCAAGCAACCACAGCTGCCTGCCGGACTCCCGGTGACGATAGAAGAGGTAAATGGCGATTAGGGGGAAGAAGGAAAGGTATATGTCATTAATCCCCTGACGAGAAAAATCGATAACCAGGGCATCACAGGCCCAGAGAAAAGCAGCTATCAGCGCAATGCGGTTATCCTTGAAGATTCGTTGCGCAACCAGACCGACAAGCGGCGTGCAGAGTGTACCGAGCAGAAGGCTTACCCCTTTCACCCCCAACACTCCGGTACCAAACATTTGCAGGGCATAGTAAACCAGGATATTGCGCAGACAGGGATGATTCCACATTGTCGGGCCGAGCTGTCCCGATTCCATGTAATTTATCGCAGAAAGCGCAACATAATAATCATCTTCTGATACCGGCTGCCTTGAGAGCTGAAACCCGTTCAAAAATAGCGCCCAGAGGGTAATGAACGCCAGGGTCCACATAGTTGATCGTGCTGATAATGTAGTAGTAATCATACGGCAGGACCCGCTGACTGTAACGGAGTTTCGGAGGTCCTCATCTGTTTGGAATCGGCTGATGACGGGACAACGCCAATAAGGGTGGCAAACCTGTTGAGCCTGGTAATCTCTTTTTCAGTGACACCTTCTTTTCCCGTTTCATTGCAGAGAATGATGCAATCCGTCATTTGACCGGAAGCAGAAAGCTGACGATAAAGTTCCTCAGGTTCGGTATTTCTAAAATATGAAGCGCCGACATACAGCAGCACCGGTTCCGCACCATTAGAAAAATTAGCGCCGGTCGTATACCAGCGAGGAAATCCTTGACGCGTTACATAGACCCCTTTGTCACTCACGCGGAAATCTTTTGTTTTCCGAGCCAGGGCACCAAGGCGGTTAACCTCACTCTCAGGGAGGATGGCGACTATTTTACGAATAACGTCATTCACCGAGGCGACGTACAGAAACGTTACGCCATCCAGATGTTCGTGCTCCAGAAGTTTTGCGGTATTATGCAGCTGGAGTGGATACGCGCGAAACATCTGTGCCGGGATCAACTCGCCGGGGTCAAATGATTCCCACCGGTCGACAACAAATACGACCGTACGCCCCCGGTAACCCGCTTCTTTCCAGATTTTATAGGCGTCCCTGGGGCTTTCAACCCTTTTTTTGATTATATTCTGAGCCAGGATTGTTCCGACAGGGCCGGTTACGCGGCTGATTTTGCCGAAACGGTTAACACCGACAAGCGCTCCTGCGGCCAGCAGAACGATGATTATACAGGTGATTATGCTGCGGCGTGTTGTCAATGCATGTTTCCGATCATTTATAAATTAAAATAGTACAATCGTTACTGTTCATGTCGTATTTACTGTTTCCTGAACATCTTACCCCAGGTAGGCAATTCCTTCCGTTCTTCCCCGGTGGCGGTTATCTCCACAATAATCCAGCGACTCTGCCTGTTTTCAACAACGTACTGGACATCATAGATATAGTCTTTCACTTCATTGGACCGTGCTCCGGTAAGTATATCGGCATAGGCAAAATCCCACCGTTCTTTCGTGATAACCCGGCATTTCGCAGGCATATTACAATCGGTCTCAATAAAATCGATATGTTTCATTTCAGATACCATACGGCTCTTACCTTCGCCGATAGCCGCCATATGATAGTAAGCTTTTTCTGCAAGCTCCGGTGTCGCCACTTCCTGAAGCTTGGTCATGTCAGTGGTTTTGTAGCCTTCGCTCAATAA
>CAIYZD010000663.1 GCA_903930585.1 uncultured Geobacteraceae bacterium
CTTTTCAACGTATGCGTCGTTGGATTATGGCAGTGTGAAAAAGCAACTAACGCGCCAAAGAAAAAAACTGGTCATCGAGACGTAGTGGGCTGATTATACAGGTAATATTTGGTGTTTGGCTGATAGTGTGCGGAAAAAACCGTCATAAAAATCTATAATTGGCGTCTGGATCCGTCATATATGAAAGGCACTGATTTTTTGGCCCATATAGTGACGCATTTATTGATAGGAGAATCTGATGTCCTAATTTTACACGATTTGTTCTCATTCCTCGATAATTTCCGACAGATTAATTAGAATATTAACCTGACAATATGTCAGAGAATTTTCCGGCACACCTGTTGCTTACCATAGTGCTCACCAGCTGATTGGCAGGTCCAATGTTTGTCAATTTCACGAAGGAGTCGTTTATGCTCTATTCAGTCATGGTATATGTCCACACTGTTCTGAGGAACAGATGAATATTTTAAGAATATGGAAGTGACGGATTACCACATTTATTGCGGACACAGTCTACGCAAGGCAGAAAAGTTACGATAAATACCTTGTTGCGGGATGGATGTTTAAAGACGACTGCGAAAAGGCGGCATCTATCGAGAATGCTCTTGATGTCATCGCTGAGGTTAATCCAATTTTCAGGGAAGCTTCGGAGAGCGCGGAAATCAGCCCGTACGCCCGGAACTACTCAAAGGAGTTAGCCGTGGAACTGGGTAGCGTCGAGAAACCTCTGCGGGAGTTGCAGGCGCGTTACACAGAGGTTTGCTCCGGCGCGATGGATCAACAATTGCGGGCGGAGAAGAAGGCAGATTAACTATAAAAGGGTAATTGCCATTCCCGATGATGGATGCAATGCAAATGAGCCGATCCTGCTTGCGCGAGATCGGCTCATTTGCATATTTTTTCATAATCTCCTTGAAGACAATCTTCTGTTATTCCGAAGCGACCGGAATCAGTATCTCGTTTCGACGCAGGAACCAGGGTGTGAACGGCGGGTTGTAGCGTGCCCAGACCGGATCGCCGATGATTTTCAGGTTGTTGACTGTTATCCAGTTTTCCAGTTCCAGTTTATATCGCAGAAATTTCTTTTCACTCCAGAACCCGGAATATCGAACAGCAGCCACACGGCGGGCAGGAACCTTCCGCAGTTTAATGTTTTGATCATCGGGAGTCGGCAGGTTTTCCATTGTATATGAAGCCGGCATCATAAAGCTCACTGCCCACTTTCCTTGTACACTCTGCTGACTGACAGGAGCGGTCATGGATATTTTCTCCCCCGTCTGTTCCTGCGAAACAGGAGCTGTCATATCAATCTTACCCCGTGATTTGTTGTCACCGGAGATGTAGCGGAAAAGCGGTCTGAAAGCCTTGTTACCGGCACCTTCCAAGTCTCCGTCAACAGTGATAGAGGCGAGTACCTGAGGCGCGTAATCGCGCAATTCGAAAATATCATCTGTTTTAATAACAGTGTAGGGAGCTTCTTCGGTTGCCACGGCAGTAGTCGCTCCTGTGAGCAGCAGTAATAATACTGCAGTGATCAGTCCGAAAAGACTCATTTCCTGCTCCTAGTTCGGCTGTGCAAATAAGTGCAGGCGGTCTGCATATTCAGATCAATTATTCTTTAACGAGAAGGACATTAACCGCTTTTACTACTATACTGGCTTGATCGCCGACTTTTAGGTCCAGATCTTCAAAGGAATCAATTGTCATTACGGAACTCATGAATACTTCAGGCAGGACTTCAAGTTTCACCTGAATCATTAATGTTCCCTTCTTGATATCAACTATCTTTCCTACCAACTTGTTCCTTGCGCCGATTTTCATAGCAACTCCTTTCCAAAATGTATTTACTTTACATTGTATCCTCTCTTTGCCGGTTGTCAAATTGACGTAGGCTGTATGCCACGACAAACATGAAGCAATGAAGGCAGGTCAGGAAAATATGCGGACATTGCTCAAAAAAGTATTCATCCGAAATGTCGTATATCATCCGAAATGTCGTATATTATTGTTTTCTGTCTTTACAGGGTATGGCCCCGTTTATTCTTCTGCCATTTCAATCAGTTGGCGACGGGTTCTTTCGTCCGGCATTCCTGGTACCGCAATAAGCTCCGAAATATCGTACACAGTGTCAGGGGGAGGTAATTTTGTATAAATGCTGTATATAAATTTATATCACTATAATCATGTAGTTACAATTGTATTGAGTGCTGTTGCATATATGGTATTTTAATTGCAAAACAGTATTCTATATTATAATATGCCATTATGTTTGAGATCAGTGTTCTGTCGCGATTGTTGATGAAACTGGCACTTCTTGAATAAAACCACGTAATGGCCGGCCGGTACGGTTACATTGAAGCGAGGATACTTTGATTACATCCGAATCTGCACCTGTTGTTTTTGCGCCGGCAGCAGTCAATGTCAAAGAGACGCCGGAAGGGGGCTATCTCCTCAGTTCCCCATTGCTCCTGGAGCCCTATGAGGAAAGCCTTGGGGTGATGTTGCGCCGCAGGGCCGAAGAGTCTCCCGAGAGGATTTTCCTCGGGGAACGGGATGCTTCCGGGCAATGGAGTTTCCTTACCTTTGGAGAAGCCTGCAGCCGGGCCGATGCGATCGCTCAGGCGTTTATAAACAGGAATATGGGACCTGATCGTCCGGTTATGATCCTTTCCGGAAACTCCATCGGTCACGCATTGGTAATGCTTGGCGGCTTCATTGCAGGGGTGCCGGTGGCCCCGATTTCCGTAGCCTACTCGCTCTTAAGCCAGGATTTTGTCAAGCTCAGGACCATTTTCAGCGAGGTAAAGCCCGCGCTGCTTTATGTGGAGCGGGCTGATCAATTTGCCCGCGCTCTTGATGTACTGGACCTCTCCGGGGTGGAGGTCGTTACCTCAAGCGGCCCGCTGGATGGGACAACTACCCTTCTTTCCCATCTTCTGGAAACGACTCCCACGCCACAGGTCGAAGAGAGATTTGCTCAAGTGAACGCATCGTCGATCGCCAAAATTCTCTTTTCCTCTGGATCGACCGGTACCCCCAAGGGTGTGCTCAACAGCCACGGCATGCTCTGCGCGAACCAGCAAATGATGGCCCAGGTGTGGCCATTCATGAAGGAAACGCCGCCGATATTGGTGGACTGGCTTCCCTGGAATCATACCTTCGGCGGAAATCATAACTTAAATTTGGTCCTCAAGCAGGGGGGGACCCTCTATATTGACGGCGGAAAACCGGTTCCCGGCATGGTCGAGCAGACGGTAAAAAACCTGGCGGACATCTCGCCGACAATTTACTTCAACGTACCGGCCGGCTTCGCCATGCTGCTTCCCTACCTCGAACACGACGAAGTCCTGCGCCACAATTTCTTCAGAAAGCTGCAACTGATTTTCTACGCGGCCGCTGCCCTGCCGCAAGATCTGTGGCAACGCTTGGAGGCGGTCTCATTACGTGCAACCGGCAGGAAGGTGACTATGACCTCCTCCTGGGGTGCGACCGAGACTTCTCCGGCAGTGACCTCCGCTCATTTCCCCATCGACAAGGCAGGGGTCATCGGGCTCCCCTTGCCGGGAGTTGTCATCAAGATGGTTCCGAACGGTGCCAAATTCGAGTTGCGGGTCAACGGGCCGAATGTAACGACCGGCTACCTGCATCAACCCGACCTGACGGCTGCCGCTTTTGACGAGGATGGTTTCTACCGGATAGGCGATGCCGGAGCGTTTGCCGACCCCGCCGATCCTGTTAAAGGGATCATTTTCGATGGCCGTGTAGTCGAAGATTTCAAGCTCGGCACGGGAACCTGGGTTCATGTGGGAATGTTGAGGCTGGGCGTTCTGACAGCGGTGGCTCCCGTCGTGCAGGACGCCGTCATAACCGGTCATGACCGGGAGTACATAGGAGTTCTCGCGTGGCCCAGTATTCAGGGATGCAGGGACATCTGTCAGGACAGAGAGGGTACGACGCTGACGGTAGAAGATCTCATCAGGCATAAAGAGGTTGTCAACCACCTGAGGAAAACATTGATCGCCTACAACGCCACCCAGAAAGGTTCTGCCACCAGAGTCCTGCGGATCATGCTCATGGCCGCCCCCCCCTCAATTGACGCCAATGAGATCACGGACAAAGGGTATATCAATCAACGGGCAACCCTGGAAAAGCGAAACGATCTTGTTGAGATGCTCTATGCGGAAAACCCGGCGCCCGAGGTGATACTTGTATAAGCGGCTTCGCCCGGCCCGTCATGAACGGGTAATCATTCCACTGTTTTTTAGCTGTTTGGAGGAAAATTCTGATGTCTGACGGCAAGATAGAAGCGCAACGCTCGGAGGAATTCCTGAAAAGAATCCGCTGTAACGAACTGCATGCGCGGATTATGGATGCCGAAGATACTATCCCGTTATTCAGGGATGGTATGTACCTCGGCTTCTCGGGATTTGCCGGTGGGCATCCGATAGTGGTGCCGACCCTGCTGGCAGACCACGTTGAAAACAGCGGCCTGCGCGGCAAAATGCGCTTCAACGTATACACGGGCGCCTCAATCGATATAGATCTCGATAACCGCTGGGCCGAACTCGACATGATAGACAGGCGCTGGCCGCATCAGCAGGGGCACGCGATACAGAAGGCAATCAACGGTGCGCGGATAAATTTCGGTGACCGGTTTCTTTCAATGTTCGCCCAGGACTTCGGCTACGGCTTTTACACCCTGGATAACGCCGACAAGATTGATATCGGCATCATTGAGGCGAGCTGCATTACCGAGGACGGAGAAATAGTGCCGACCCTTGCTGTCGGTATCGTCTCAGAGATTGTAGCGCGGGCTGAGAAGATCATCATTGAAATAAACACGACAATCCCTTCCCTGGAGGGTGTTCACGACTGCGTCGGGGTCATGCAGCCGCCGCACAAGAAAGTGCTGGAAATCCTGCGTGTCGATGATCGGATCGGCTCTACCAGCATTCCGTGCGATCCCCGGAAAATCGTTGCCATCGTCGAATCCCGGGTGGAACCGGTTGGCCGTTTTTTCGGCCCTTTCGACCAGAAATCAGCACAGATGGCTGAGCATATCCTGGAATTCCTTAAGTCAGAAGTAGAGCAGGGGCGGCTTCCCAAAAACCTGCTGCCGCTACAGTCCGGTGTGGGGAACATCGCCAACGCCGTTGTCGGCGGCCTCCTCCACAGCCCCTTCTCGCACATGACCGTCTGGACGGAACTCTTGCAGGATAACCTCCTCGATCTGCTTGACGCCGGTAAGGTTGATTGCATCTCGACCGCTTCTTTTGCCCTTTCCAAAGACCGGCTCTGGCGCGTATTTGCTGAGTGGGAGAAATATTGCGACAAAATCATCCTGCGACCGTCGCAGATCAGCAACCACGCCGAACCGATCCGGCGTCTCGGGCTGATCGCCATGAACACCCCGGTGGAATTCGATATTTACGGGCATGTCAACTCTTCCATCGTCAACGGCTCGCGCATAGTAAACGGCGTCGGCGGTTCCGGGGATTTCATGCGCAACGCTTTTCTTTCAATAATGCATTCCCCCTCGACTCGCCCCACTAAAACCGACCCGACCGGTATCAGCTGTGTGCTGCCGATGGTGACCCATGTGGATCACACAGAGCACGACATGGATGTACTGGTGACCGAGCAGGGTCTGGCCGATCTGCGGGGGTTGGCGCCCCGTCAGAGGGCCCAGCGCATCATCGATAAATGCGCCCATCCCGAGTACAGGCCGATCCTTCAGGAGTACTTTGATCGCTCACTGAGAGAGTGCCTGGCGAGCAACAGTGCCCACGAGCCGCACATGCTTTTCAAGGTTTTCAACATGCATAGGAACCTGGCGGAAAAAGGGACGATGAAGGTTGAAAACTGGGATTGATCAGGCTCCGGGGCCCTCACCGGTTGGCCGGTCCCCGGATGGAAGGATACAGACGGCGTGCTCGTCGGAGCCGCCCACTACAAGGAGGTATGGGATGAAACAGGTTGTTGTTGGTATCAGTATGGTTGCTGTTATTATGGCGGCCGCTGCCGCACGGGCGGATCTCACGATCGGTGTGAACGTATCTTCGACGGGTCCGGCGGCTTCCCTCGGTCTGGCCGAAAAAAATGCCGTCACGCTCGGTCCTTCCGTCATCGCCGGGCAGAAAGTTCGCTACGTCGTCTATGATGACGCCACCGATACCACCGCTGCCGTGCAGAACGTGAAGCGCCTGGTCTCGGAGGCGAAGGTCGATTTTTTGATCGGTCCCACCACGTCACCGGCAGGCCTGGCGGTTGTTACGGTAGCCGCTGAAGCCAAGACCCCCATGATCCAGCTTGCCCCGAGTCCCGCTCCCATTGCCGCCGGCGATGAAAAGCGCAAGTGGATTTTTTACGGCCCGCCGACCGCCGACATCTACGCCGCCGCCCTCATGAGGCACATGGTGAGGAAAGGGGTGAAAACAGTTTCAGTCATCTCAGTGGATGACGCCTACGGTGAGAGTTGTGTCGCGGCATACAAGAAACTTGCGGAGCAGAAGGGGATCAAAACCCTGACGGTGGAAAAATACAAGAGAACCGACACCAGCGCCACTGGTCAGGTTTTGCATGCGCTGCAGGGCAACCCCGATGCGGTATATATCGCCGCCTCCGGAACGCCCGGGGCCCTTCCTCATATTGCACTGATCGAGCGCGGCTACAAAGGGAAAATATACCAGTCGGGCGGCTCCGCCTCCGCCGAATTTCTCCGTGTCGGCGGGAAGGCCCTGGAGGGTTCGTTCATGCTCGGATTGCCGCTCCTTGCGGCGGAACAGTTGCCGGATGACTATCCTGCCAGGAAAGAAGCGTTGGAGTTTGCGAAAGCCTATGAGGCCAAGTATGGACCCCGCTCCATGTTTGCCGCCCAGGTCTGGAATGCAATGAAAATTCTTGAAGTGACAGTCCCCAAGGCTTTGAAAGCCGGCAATCCCGGCACGGAAAAATTCCGCGGTGCCCTCCGTGACGCTATCGAGAGCACCAAGGGGCTTAAGGGAGCCGGCATGGTTTTATCATTTTCCCCCACCGACCATACGGGGATTAACCAGCTTGGCATGTGCGTGCTGAAGGTTGAAAACGGCAAATGGAAGCTGGAAGAACACGCCGATTACAAGTAGTACGGCACCGGCTGCCGTGGGGAATGTCTCCGCGGCAACCTGCCTGTGTCAATAATCTGCGTGCTGACCCACCAAGGTATGAAGAGAGGAACCCATGGATGTATCGACGATCTTGATCCTTGCGCAGGACGGCCTTATCAACGGAGCGATCTATGTGCTCCTTGCGGTGGCGCTGATCCTCGTTTTCGGAGTCACACGGGTAGTATTAATTCCGCAGGGCGAGTTTGTTTCCTACGGGGCACTAACGCTTGCAAGCCTGCAGCTTGGGGTCATGCCCGGAACGGTCTGGCTGCTGCTGATACTGGCCGGCATAGTCGCTGCCATGGAGACGGTCAGGCTGGTGTCGTCGGGTGCGGGACGGGAATTGCCCGGCGCACTGGCAATAACGCTTGTGCCACCCATTGCAATTGCGGCGCTGGCGAAGATGTGCGCTTCCCAGCACCTGGCTCTCGGCTGGCAGGTACTGTTAACCATGCTGATCGTGATACCGCTGGGGCCTCTTGTCTACCGGTTGGCCTTTCGGCCACTCGCCGATGCATCCTCGCTGGTTTTGCTCATCGCGGCGGTGGCGGTTCACTTTGTCCTGGTCGGGTTGGGGCTCTTGTTCTTTGGTGCTGAAGGTGTGCGTACGCCACCATTTTCCGATGCACAACTGACATTCGGAACGCTCACCGTTTCCGGCCAGAGTCTCTGGGTATGTGCGACAAGTTTTACATTCATCGCATTACTGGCATGGTTTTTCAGCAGGACTCTATACGGCAAGGCGCTGCGGGCCGTGGCATTCAACCGCAACGGGGCACGCCTGGTCGGGATCAGCCCGCAACTGGCCGGAATATTTTCGTTTGCCCTGGCGGCAGCGATCGGCTGCCTGTCGGGTGTTCTGATTGGTCCGATTACCACGGTCTACTATGATTCCGGCTTCCTGATCGGCCTCAAAGGGTTTGTCGGGGCGATAGTCGGAGGAATGGCCAGCTATCCGCTGGCGGCTTTCGGTTCCCTGATGGTTGGCTTCCTGGAATCGTATTCGTCATTCTGGCTCAGCGGTTACAAGGATGTAATGGTTTTTGCCGCGATCATCCCAATTTTGCTGTGGCGTTCGCTATCGAGCGTTCATTATGAGGAAGAAGAATGATACGTCGTGTCGGATTTATCCTGTTTTTGATACTGGTGTCACTCGTGCCGTTATGCTCCTCGTATTATATCACCCTGGGGAGTTATATCGGGCTCTATAGCCTGGTGGCGGTGGGCCTTGTACTTCTGACCGGCGTTGCCGGGCTGACGTCGTTTGGCCAGGCGGCTTTCATGGGGGTTGCGGCGTACACTACCGCAATGCTGACCGTCAAATTCGGCTGGTCCCCCTGGCTGACCCTGCTCATTGCTCTGGCGCTCACCATGGCGATCGCCTTTGTGCTCGGGGCGATCACCCTGCGCATGGGGGGGCATTACCTTCCGCTGGCAACCATTGCCTGGGGGCATCAGCCTCTTTTTTCTCTTCGGAACCATCCCGGCACTGGGCGGCTCTACCGGGATTGCCGATATCCCGGCCTTGCAGTTGTTCGGCATGGAACTGCGGGATGAGAAGGTATTCTACTACCTCATCTGGGGCGTCTGTCTTGTTGCTCTCTGGATCTCGATAAACCTGCTCGACTCACGTGAGGGGAGGGCAATCCGGGCGCTCAAGGGTGGGGTCTCGATGGTGGAAGCCTTTGGCGCCAGCGGTCATCGCCTGAAAAACATCGTCTTCATCTATTCCGCATTTCTCGCCTGTCTGGCGGGCTGGCTTTATGCCCACATGATGCGGTTCGTAAACCCTTCTCCCTTCGGGCTTGGCCAGGGGATCGAATTCCTCTTCATGATCGTCATAGGCGGTCCCTTCAGTGTGTGGGGGGCAATAACCGGAGCCACGATCATAACGCTCATGAAAACGCTGCTGCAGGGGATTCTGCCGAAACTGATCAGCCAGACCGGAAACTTCGAGATCATCGTGTTTGGCATCATGATCGTGATGGTGCTCCAATGGATGCGTGGCGGCGTCTGGTCTCTGGTCGAGCGCCTGCTCCCGCCGAAACCTAACAAGCCGATCAATGAGTCTTCGACTCTGGCGCACAGGCCACAGCCTGCGCGGGGTGAGCCGCTGCTCAAGGTTGACGCAGTAACGAAAGCATACGGCGGCCTGCTGGCGGTCGA
>CAIYZD010000664.1 GCA_903930585.1 uncultured Geobacteraceae bacterium
CTGTCATATGGTTGGCATGATTGAGAACAGCCCCTAGTCACCATGTCAATTGTGCTGCTGAGCCCAAACATATGTAATCATCTCCTGATCCAATTTTTTAATATGCTGGATGAACCATTGGATAAGTTTCTGATAGAATAAAAGTGAAAGCCGATGTGGTTCTAATGTATTAGTATCCACTTCTTGAAGCTCTTTTACTGTTTGTCGAAAATGGGCATGTTGCTCCTGTTGTTCAGGAAGTTTCGGATATCTGTTTTCTGCCATGAAGGCTTCTTCGAGGGAAAAATGCATTTCTACGTATTCATTCATAAAATTAAGTATTTCTTTAATAGCCAATTCACCTGCTTTTTCCTGGCAGGCCAGAGAAAGTCTCTCAAAATGAACAAAAATCTGCCGATGCTGATCATCTATTTCGGTATTGCCCACAAGTAATGAATCATCCCAATTGAGAGCCATGTGTTACTCCTCTGTTTTTCGTTTTGACAATTCTCGATGCAAACATTGCATTAAATACTTATTTGATAACTTGACTATGCTTGCATTCACCTCTAGAGGGAATACATGGCCATCCTTATGGTAATGTATTACTTCAAAGAGCAGGCTTTCACCTGCCATTAGACGCTTGAACCGTTCATCATGCCTATCGACTCCACCATTTAAATCCAGATCATCCAACTTCATTCCAGTCATTTCCTGTATTCTGTACCCATGCATTTTAGCAAAAGACTCGTTGACCTGGACAAGTTCACCATCATCAAGAGAGATGAGTGCAATTCCATCTCCAGCTCGTTCGAAAAGTGATCTGTAAAGTAATTCATTTTCTTTTAAAGACTGCTCCATTTTTAATCGATCGGTGATATCACGCATTACATGCACCGTTCCATCAAGCCCCCCATCTTCTGCTGCAATTGGAGCTGTGACTACGTGAAGATACTTGTCAAGATTCGGTGAATAACACTCGATTGCAGAAGACTCCTTATCAGCCTGAGAAACCAGTTGAGAGCAATTTTTGAAAGACGAGTTGCTTCCATGGAACGCTTTGTGATAAGCAAGGCCGACACAATCGGTTGGAGATTTACCCAGAGCATCGGCCATAGCTTTATTGACCTTAGTTATGCGGCAATCTGAATCAACTATTGCAACCATGTCAACAACGGCGTCAAAAGTTCGATTCCACGCATTTACAACTGTTTCAAGAAGAGCTTCCTTGGTTTTCAGCTGAGTTATATCCGATAAAATACCATTCCACTGTATGCTGCCGTCCGGCATTTTTTGGGGTTTTGCAGATGCCTTGATCCATTTCAAAGCACCGCTTCTGGTTCTAATTCGATGTTCATGGGACCATTCAGTTATGTTCTTAACTGCAATATTTACAGAATCTCGATGCTCGGGGCGATCCTCTTCAATTATGCAATTGGTCATTATATTGTGATCCCTGCACGCATCCTCAGGACTTATCTCAAACAGATTTTCAATTCCTTTACTTACAAAGTTGAAGGACCATCCACCATCAGGGGCAACTGAAAACTGATACACCGCCCCCGGAATTGTGGCTGTGACGTCATCTAGTAGTGCGTTGACTCTATTGACTTCAACTTCCAACAGTTTGCGTTCAGAAATATCCTGCATATTCAGCATCAAAAACATCTTATTATTGTTTTCGAAGCGTGTCATACTGCAAATAACACATAATTCTGTGCCGAATGATGTGTGCAGATGATAATCTTTGGTAATTTTATTCCCGGTTTTCATTACAATCCGCGCCGTGATAAGCATGCCGGATGATTGCCATGATTTTATATCGTTATAATTCTGCTGCAGAATCATTTGTCGGGAGCCCCCGACTATTACGGCAAAAGCATCATTGCACATGATGCAGTTACCTGATTCATCAAAACTTGCCAGTCCGGTTGCTGAAGCGGTCATCATCCTGTTCTTCATCTCAAGCGCAGAATATACACCTTCATTATCTTCGCTGATGCTTTTGAAGCTGTAACCTTCCGGGAAGCTATATGTCATTCTGCTACGATCAAAGAAGATAGGATAACCAGTATTCTGAAGGTCAAAGAGGTAACGGCATATCGAACGTTGAGATACCCCGAGCTCTTCGGATAGAGATGTTGTGGTGACTCTCTTGCCAGAGTTAATCCTGTTAAGAATTTTTATGAGAGACGATATTTTATCAGAAGTTCTGAGGGTCA
>CAIYZD010000665.1 GCA_903930585.1 uncultured Geobacteraceae bacterium
CTATCCTGAGGGTTACGCCCATTTTTGCACCGAGGGCCTGCATCGCGATCCGCAGCCCGCCGATGATGGTGGATATTTTTGGTGTCATAGTCTCTCCTGAAACGACGCTCCCCCCTGCAGGGAGCGTCTGTAGATGCTTTCCCCGCAGGTTGGGATGTCCTTTTCAGGACTAGAACCATTCCGCTGGCGCCTCCTCGAATTGAGGCACGTAGAGAAGGTCCGGTATGATTTCAATCTCGTTGCTGTCCGCGGTGTCTTCCAGTCCTTCAACTGTTTCCTCCGTCGGTTCATCTTCGACAGGGAGATTTTCGGCGATTTCCCTGGCCTCCGGAATGTTGCCGAGGAGGTGGATCACACCGCACAATGCAGCGAAATCTCTTCCCTTGATCGGCCCGGTTTTCGGAAGGTTGACAAGGGTTGACCTGATGCCGGTGACCAGCTCGTGCAGACCGGGTTCGAGAAAGACCAGACCTTCGATCTTTTCCAGCATTGCCCTGATTGGCCGCACCGTTTTCTGGCCAGCTTCCAGTTTGCCTTTGAAGGAGCTATCCCAGGTCAGGCGGGCCTGCTGACGGACTTCATGGCGGAGTTGATCGGCCAGGCCGTTTATCTCCGTTTCAAGACCGGTTTCATGCCCTTCGACCGGGTTGATGTTGAATGTCTGTACACAGAAGGCCAACTGCCTCCTGACGTATTCAAGGCTTTCCACCGATCGGGCGATGACTTCCTCCCAGCCGGGGTTCTGTGCTTTCCAGTCCTGAACTGCCTGGTCATACTCCGACAGGAATTCGATCCTGGCCGCATTGTATTCGTCCTTGATGACGTCGAGTTCCGCCATGAGACCATCGAGCTTCTCCACTGGAACTGCATACCCGCCGAGAAACCTGGTTCCAACTGCAAGAACGGTACGTTCCGCCCGTCTCTTGAAGGTCGCAAATGGCGCAAGCGCCGCCGGGTCCATGACCCGTTTGCTTCCCAGAGAAGCAAGTTTTTGTGGTGGGAGTTCACTGCCGTCCGCAAGTTTCAGATCCTCTTCGCGGAGCTGTTTTCGCCCCGTCCAGAGGGATACCGACAATACGATAATTACTATGTTATCCAATATGTTCATAACGTCTCCTTTCAGTAATAGTGTAAGGAGAGACGAGCCACCCCATCCGGGATGTGTCTCCCCTGATTGGGTGGATTTAGAACCATTGATCGCTGTTTCGGTCGGACAGCCACTCGCTCATGACTTTACTGCTCAGTGGGGGAGTGCTGCTTGCCGGCCTGTTACGTGGTGGGGGATTGGGCGGAGTTACCGGTTGAGTTTGACGCAGGTGTGACCAAGACGAGCCGGGAAACCATTCTCCGACCAGGCGATAGCCTTTTCCCTTCTTTTCCTCGATCTTCTTGTCGAGGTCGATCCGGGATGGGCGATCACTTATGGTCTTGGACTGATTCACCTGGCCGGTCTTTCCCCACTGACTGATCACTTCCCTGTCGGTGAGGAACCCAAGCCAGTCCTTGCCGCCGCTGGATGAGGGAGCCCTCAACCAGATGCCGTATTGAGTATTGCCGGGAACGAACATGATCCACCCCCTTTATGCGATGATCCGCTGTACCAGCTCGTGAAGAGCCTGGCGGGACTGCACTTCGGCCCGGAAGCCAAGTGCGCGGTCAAGGGCATAGACGATGGGGTTTATTCCCGGTTTCGCTTTGTAAAAGGTGGCCAGCTGCGCCCACCGTATGAGAGTGCGGGTGCAGAAGGTGACCTCGATCTCGCCGCTTACGAAGAGATCGCGGACCTTGTTGGCCACTTCGATCATTTTCTGCCGGATAGGTGAAGGGACTTCCGGGACCGCTTTTTCAAGGGCCTGGTTTTCCTCCACCGGATCGGCATAGCCGACCTCCAGCATCATGAACCTTCCCATTGAGGCGAGGTTCTGGCGTTTGGTCGCCTGGTAGAGGCCGGTGGCATCGCCGTTGCCGGCAGTGTTTCCGGCAAAGATGATTCTTGCTCCGAAGCGCAAGGGGTCGATTGTTTCGCCGGTTTCCGGAATCATGATGGACCGGCCTTCATTGACGGCGTTCATCCCGACAAAGGTTCCGGGATCAAGCGTATCGGCCTCGTCCAGAAGAATCCATGCCGATGCCTGGTCCTTGAGCCCTTGGATAAATGGGCCATCTACCCAGTCCATAGTGCCATTTCTGACGACGAAGCGTCCAAACAGTTCCGGGACTTCCATTCTCTCGTGGCACGAGACCACATAGAGAGGGATGTTGAGCCGAGAGGCGATCTGGGTGACGATGGACGATTTTCCGGAGCCGGTGGGGCCGACAACGTACAGAGGATCAGTTCCCGCCGCACCTTTCATCCACGCCAGAATGTCCGAGAGGATTTCTCTCCGGAATACATAGTCCGGATTGAAGCGGGGGATCATCGCATGTTTCGCGTTGTCGCGGACATCGACGGTGATTGTGGCGGGAGCCTGAATGCCGAATACTTCAGTGATTGATTTTTTCATGATGGTCTGTCTCCTTATTTGAGGCGGACCACTCCCGTGGGGGGAAATAGTCCGCCCCCATGGGGTTGAAGTTATTATGGATGTAAGAATTCTATGCTGACATGACGGTCTCGCACGCCCTTTAACGGCACATTGATGGTTAACCGTCCCAGGATGTAGCTTGGCGAACA
>CAIYZD010000666.1 GCA_903930585.1 uncultured Geobacteraceae bacterium
CGAATCGTCAACTACTTGAACAAGATGGATATAGCTGTCTATTGCACAGGCAAACTATCATAGACAACATATTGACGATGAGGAGAAGTCAGAATTTTTGTACCAGTCGAATGGACCAGTACAAAGCCAATAGATAAGTCGGTTTCGGAAGTCGTGTTCTTTGGCAACCAGAACACTGTTGCCCGACCAAAAACTCACAAATGGAATCACACGATAGAGCGGCTCACACAAAAGTTTGGGGTTAGTCAATAAGCTGTCAAATTAAGCTGCCAGAGCACTATCAGAGCACACACACCCCTTATCATCCCTTACCTGAGTTGGCAAGGAGTCTCAAATGGTCGGGAAGCAGTATGGCCTTATTTCAAGTACGGCGTGGATTATTCCTTTACATCCAAACCGATAGGGTATCCACTTTATTCAAATAATAGGTCCAGCCGTCAAAACAGCCCACCAGCATCATTTCAGAAGTTACCCCATACCATCCTATTAATCAGCCCAAACAGCCTGAATTGTTTGAATAAATGTACTCTGATACCACCCTCGCTATTGCAGCCTATATGCAACCTACAAACAATAAGCACCTACAAGAAACCTTGTAAGTGCTTATTATTATTGGCGTCCCCGAGACGATTCGAACGTCCGGCCCCTTCCTTAGGAGGGAAGTGCTCTATCCTGCTGAGCTACGGGGACGTGCTGAAAGCTGATGAGATATACCAGAGTTGTTGATCCTGTTCAACCACTTTCAAAAAACTATCCCGAAATAGCGGGGTATGCACGTTGACGAAGTCGAATTCTGCCGGAAAAAGAGTGAAACGGCTTCTATACGTGCTAAAAGTTCAGAAGTGAAAATACCTTGTCTTCCGGAAGCCGTTTGCGACCTTCAAGAAAATCAAGCTCAGCCATGAAACAGCATTCCACAATTTCTCCCCCCATACTCTGCACCATATCGACAACCGCAGCCATGGTGCCGCCGGTGGCAAGCAGATCATCCGCAATCAGGATCCTCTCGCCTGGCTGGATCGCGTCTTTATGGATCTCCAGAGTATCGGTCCCATATTCAAGATCATAGGTTTTGCTGAAGGTTTCGGACGGGAGTTTGCCCGGTTTACGCACCAGCACGATGCCTGCGCACAATTTGTATGCCAATGCCGAGCCGATGATAAAACCGCGGGCTTCAACGCCGACCACCTTGTCGATCCGTTTTCCTATGTAGCGATGAGAAATAAGATCAATCATTTTCTGGTATGATTGGGCATCTTGCAGCAAGGTCGTGATATCTTTGAAGATGATCCCTTTTTTGGGAAAATCCGGGATATCCCGGATAATGGTTTTCAGATCGTTCATTAACTGTTCTCCTCGTATCAATGTAGGTCAAGCTTGGCTTTGCGTATATAATACCCGTAATTTTTCGAGACTTTTTGCTTCTATCTGGCGGATGCGTTCCCGTGTGACGCCAAACTGCTGTCCGATGACGTCCAGCGTCTGGGGTTCGTTATCCTCAAGACCGAAGCGGAGTGTCAGGATCTTTTGCTCATGGTCGGTAAGTTTTTTGAAATGCTCGGAAATTAACTCAAAAATACCGATATTTTCAAGCAGAGCCGGTGGCGGAGTCATGGAGCAGTCTTCGATGGTGTCGATCAACGCAAAGTCGTTGCCGTCGCCAATCGGAGCTTCAATGGAACAGGTATGCCGCAATAGCGTCATCAACCGGCGGACATGCTGGACTTTTGCCTTCATTTCTTCAGCAATTTCCTGAATGGAAGGCTCCCGATTTATCTCCTGGGAAAGTTTGCGGGTAACCCGAATCATGCGTCCGATATCATCCGACACATGAACCGGAAGACGGATTGTTCTTGATTGGTTGATGAGCGCCCGTTCAATCGACTGACGAATCCACCAGGTCGCATAGGTTGAAAAACGGCATTCTTTTGCAAGGTTGAAGCGTTCGACAGATTTGATCAAGCCGAGGTTCCCTTCTTCAATCAGATCCAGAAACGGTAAGCCCCGGTTTATGTACCGCTTGGCGATTTTGACAACCAGCCGCAGATTCGATTCAATCATCTTGTTGCGGGCGGCCTCATCACCGTTTTCAATTTTCTGGGCAAGTTCCTTTTCGGTGACGGCATTCAGAAGCGGAGTACGCTGAATGTCGCGCAGATAAATCTTGATCGCGTCATCGAAGCGTTCCAGTTCAATCAGCGGAATTTCTTCTTCAGCCTCATCTTCACTATATTCGTCGTCCGGGAGCAAGAGTGGTTCTTCAATGTCGTTAAGCGTCAATGCGCCTAGTCCGGTCAAAGGCTGATCATCGCTAAAATCATTCTGGAGAAGAGTGTCATCGTCATGCATAGGCGGGGCTTTCTCCGAATTCGGTTATTCTCACGCTTGCCACCCCTGCGCACCGATAAGGGGCACAAAACGGCACATGATCGAGAGCTCTTGGTGCAGTTCACCATCTTCATCTTTGATAATTGTCACCAACTGCTGGTCTACGTCTGTCCCGACCGGGATAACCAGACGACCACCCCGGGCAAGCTGCTCAGTCAGAATGACCGGAACGGAAGGTGCACCGGCGGTTACGATAATTGCATCAAAAGGAGCCTCATCCTCCCATCCGATCGGACTTCCCTCGCTATCGTTGATGCGCAATTGGACGTTGAACAGTTTAAGCGAGTCCAGGCACTTACGGGCACGTAACGCTAAAGGACGAATGCGTTCCGCCGAGTAGACCCTGTCAGCCAGTGTGGCAAGCAGCGCGGTTTGATAGCCGGATCCGGTGCCGATTTCCAGTACCTTTTCCGTGCCGGTCAGCGCCAGTTTTTCGGTCATCAGCGCCACGATATAGGGCTGGGAAATAGTCTGCTTCTCACCGATCGGGAGCGGTTTGTCGCTGTATGCCTGTGCAGCAAAGGCTTCCTGAACAAAGATGTGACGGGGAATCTTCAGCATGGCGTCTATAACCCGCCGGTCAGTTACCCCGCGAGCCATTATCTGCTCCTGCACCATTCTTTTTCTCATAATCTCTAAATTCAAAGAGAACCCCACTCCCGACAACCGGGATAAACATTTTCCAGTAGAGTAAAGCGGACGTAACTATAACAGGAGAGCGTATGAATGTCCATATGTGTCAAAACGTCCATTTGGCCAGAATCGACAGAGATTTGTGGTTCGTCAGATCGAGATGGAGCGGGGTAACAGAGACATGCTGCCGGTTGATGGCGTGAAAGTCCGTGCCCGGTTCATCATTGAGCTGCAGCTCTTCACTGCCGACCCAAAAATACTTCCGGCCGCGCGGGTCGGTTTTATCGACGATTTTTCCGATGAAAGAGCGTTTCCCCTGACGGGTAATAAGGGGCGGTAGCATTTTATCCTGGGGGCAGTCAGGTATGTTGACATTAAGAAAGGTGTCGGGGGGGATGCCGTTGGCGATGACTTGGCGTGCGACCTGTACGGCGATCCGGGCGGCATCGGTAAAATGGATGCTCGGCTCCAAGGTCGCCAGCGAAAAGGCGATCGCCGGAATACCCATCAGATTGGCTTCCATCGCCGCAGCAACGGTACCGGAATAGGTGACGTCATCCCCCAGATTTGCGCCATGATTGATGCCGGAAACCACCAGGCCGGGCGTAACCGGCAGCATATTGTGAATCCCCATGTTGACACAATCCGTTGGCGTGCCATCCACGGCATACCACCCTTTGTGCAGTTCAAAAATGCGCAGCGGCGAGTGCAGGGTCAGAGAGTGCCCGGCCGCACTGCGTTCGCGGTCAGGAGCGACAACGGTTACCGTTCCCAGTTCCGCCATCGCTTCCGCCAGGGCGCGGATACCAGCGGCGTGAATGCCGTCATCGTTGGTAACAAGAATGTTCATGGGGCAAATCCTTTTTCGCGATGATGATGTGACGTCCCTTATCGCAGATATATCATTGCAAATCAAGTCGCTCTCCTGTTCTGATTTTATATTTACAAAGCGGCCGGAAGTCGCTACATTCAGAATCCGAGAAAACGCGTGTCGAACCTATCAGATATACTACAGCAGGAGGTGAAGCTATGAAGGCAGTTTTGATGAGCGCATTTGGTGGGGTGGACGTCCTTTGTGTCGGTGAGGCAGAAAAACCGAATCCTGCCGAAGGGCAAGTGCTCGTAAAGGTATATGCAACATCAATCAATCGTCCGGATCTGGTGCAACGTGAAGGGAAGTATCCGCCGCCGGCCGGGGATTCCGAAATTCTCGGTCTTGAAGTTGCCGGGGTTATTGAGGCAGTGGGCGCCGCCGTCACTGGGTGGCAGGTGGGCGAACGGGTCATGACGCTGGTTGGCGGCGGTGGCTACGCCGAGTTTGCGGTGGCATACGCCAGCCATCTGATGCGTATTCCGGAGAGCATGAGCTTCGAGGAAGCGGCATGTGTCTGCGAGTCATATATTACCGCGTTCCTGAACGTGTTCATGATCGGTGAATTCAGGGATTCCCAGTCGGCCATTCTGCATGGCGGCGGCGGTGGGGTGAATACCGCGGCAATTCAGCTCTGCCGGGCGCTGACTCCCGCCAGCAAGCTGATTGTGACCGCTTCTTCGGCAAAAATGGAGCGGGTCAAGGAGATAGGCGCCGATTTTCTGATAAACTTCCAGGAAACAGCCGATTTTACGGAAGTGGTGAAGGAATTCACGGACAAAAAAGGGGTTGACCTGATTCTGGATCATGTCGGGGCAAAATATCTGGCTCCCAACATGAATTCGCTTGGCTACAAAGGGCGGCTGGTTGTCATCGGTGTCATCAGCGGCATTAAGGCAGAGCTTAATCTGGCCCTGATGATGGTTAAGCGTCAGCAGATCATCGGCAGTGTTCTGCGTTCGCGCCCGGTCGCAGAAAAAGGGGAAATTGTTGCTGAATTTACCCGCCGGGCTCTGCCGAAATTTGCCGATCGCAGTATTGTTCCGATCATAGAAAAAGTTTTTGGTATTGATCAGGTCGCCGATGCTCATCGTATGATGGAGGAGGATAAACACTTCGGAAAAATAGTTCTCAAAATTCAGTAAGCCGTTCTCAGCAGGGTAGTATGTACAGACCGACAAGAAGCACTCATCACTTTATTCGGAGGAAATAAGCATGTCAGAACAAAACCCGCAGGTTGTGCTGGAAACATCCATGGGCACCATCAAAATCGAACTTTTCAAAGAGAAAGCACCGATCACCGTCAGAAACTTTTTGTCCTATGTTAAGGACAGCTTTTATGACGGGCTGATCTTTCACCGCGTTATCAAGGATTTCATGGTCCAGGGGGGGGGGATGAATGAAAACCTGGAGGTGAAAAAACCGAAGTTTGCAATCAAAAACGAGGCAACCAACGGCCTGAAAAATACGCGAGGCACACTGGCAATGGCCCGTACCTCGGTGGTTGATTCGGCTACCTGCCAGTTCTTCATCAATACGGTTGATAATGCCTTCCTTGACCACAAGGGGAAACATCAGGACCATTTCGGGTACTGCGTATTCGGCCAGGTACTTGAGGGAATGGACGTGGTTGACCAGATACGGGCAGTAAAAACCGGTAACAAAAGCGGGCATTCGGATGTGCCGCTGGAACCGGTATTTATCACGTCTGCCCGACTGATTGAGCAGGAGGCATAGCATGGATAACGATCAGTTCTGTTATACCTATGACGCGGCGCTTGAAATGGCGATTTCGATGGAGGAGGAAGGGTTCCGTACATACCTGTCGGCCATCCGCCAGTTGACAAACAGAGGAGCCAAAGAGCTGTTGCGCGAAAATGCACTGGATGAATTAAATCACAAGCATCAACTGGAGAAAGCGCTGCTGGACGGACGTATGGATAGCAATGATGATCTTGATACGCCAATTCCCACCATGCATCTTGATTACCTGTTTGAGAAGCAGGAACTCGGCCCGCAATCCGGAGTGCGTGAAGCTCTTATCTATGCCATCCACCTTGAAAAAGGAGCCGTGGATTTTTACAGCAGGGTTTCCGGTGGATGCGCGGGTGCGCCGATGGGAAAGCTGTTCGCTCAGCTCCATCAGGAGGAAAGCCTTCATCTCCAGGCTCTTGAAGATCTGTACGAACAACATTTCATGGCGGAGAACTGATTTCTGGTTCACTGTGTAAAAACCTGTCTGATTGCCTTTATAACAAAACCCGCCTCCTTTGAAGCGGGTTTTGTTATAATGTGGCACATCAGGGAAAGGGGGGGATATCATGTTACGTAACCTTATGGTCCTTATGAGTACCGTGCTGTTACTTTGTGCTGTTTTTTGCAGGTTTTCTTCGGCTTCAGACCAGTTCAAGGAGCCTTTCATCACGCTGCCGCACCATTATTCCCAATTCGATGTGCATATGGGGTGGAATGTAACGACTGATTCTACCGGTACGTCCATTGAAGGTATTATACAGAATGTCCGGTATGCACAGATGGAACAGATTGAAATATGGGTGTCTGCTGTTGCTGCCGACGGGAAGCCGATAAGTCGCACCACAAGCTTTGTCATGCCGCAAAGATTGAACATGGGCGACATGACTTCGTTCAGTCTGAAGTTACCTGTCGCAGCGATAGTGGGCACAAAATTAATTTTTACGTATAAATATGAAGGGTCGGATGGCGGAGATGACGGCGGAGTGATACGATGGATGCAGTCGTTTGACTCTGCGATGTAATATGTACGGGAGCGGGGTCAACATGCATATTTTGAATTGTGTGGTAAACTATTCCCAGTATACAAAACAAACAGGGGGATATGTTCGATGAACGCGACAATTGTGTATAAAACAAACGTTAAGGACAGCATACTGGATAATTTGGCCAAGGCATTGCCGGGCATTATCGCCGATGCCCTGGAGGTGCCGGGCGGAAAGATGGCTATAGTCAAGCCGGAACAGGTTTCGCTCGAATTTTCCCAGGCGAGTCCGCGTGATGTCGGTTCGGACATAAAAATTATGATCTTTGCCCGAAGCCTCTTTCCCCGCTCCTCAAGGGAAAAGGAACTGGCGGCGGAGATACTGGAAAAGGTTGTTTCAATATCCGTCAAACCTGACGAAGAACACTCCATTGATATTCGCCTGTATCTTCTGGAAATTGGTGCAGAGGAACACATTCCGGGCCATCAGGCTATTTAGTTTCTGTCCGGAAACTCCGGACAATAAACTATAGGTTTCCGTTTTGGAAAGCGGTGATTTTTTCTCTTGGCAAGGAAATCGAGGGGTTGCGCGGAGGCGTACACCGGTACGCCGCACAAGCAAAACCGAAGATTGACGCCGCCAGGGGGAAAAAGCACCCTTTCCGGACGGAAACTATTTGAAGTTTACCCGCACCCCATCATTGCTGCCGGTAATCGTATATGCGGGCAATCCGGTTTTGTTTGCATCGAGAACAATGCGGATATTCTTCGGCGATATACCGATGCGGGCCGTAGAGATTCCGAACTTGTTAATGGTGAATGTCTTCGGCTGCTGCTGCATTTTTTCCGCTTCAATGTCGATGACAAGGCGATGTGGGCCGGTTATGGCGAATGATTTGTAAGCGGTTATCGGCTGGTTGGCATGGATTTCAATATACGATGCGCCAACGATAATTTTCTCTATCCGCACGGGAATGGGACGCGTGGATGCCACCATGTCGGGTACGACCGGCTCAAGTTTCGGCATCCGTTTTGTTGCCGGGAGCGGCACCTCGCCTGCCGGCACAGACGCTTTGGAAGGTGAGGACGCGGCATTTCCATCCTGACGGACTACTACGGGGGGCGGTACAATGGTCGCAGGAGGTTCAATCGTGGCTGCCGGTACGGAGGGGGGCGCCGGCTTGTTGCCGGCAACGACTGGGGTCCCAAATGTGACCGTCAGCAGCGTGCGACCGGGAGTGGCGGCAACCGAGATGGCTGATTCGGAAGATAGATTGAACGTTATTCTGCTGAGAACCACGCCCGAAACCTGGACTTTATCGACGCTAATATTTGCTATAACGCCTTTGTTTACGACAATCAAAGGTTCAACCTTCTCCGGATCAACTCCGGTAATGTCAACGACTCCCCGTGCCTGACCGGGGACGTTGTAGCAGGTGTATGTCATTGCGCTGTCGGCTGAAATTTCGATTGACACGGTATCGCCGACGATAACCGGTTTGACGGCAAGCAGTTCCGCAGCAAAAACGGTCGAAGAGATGCACGCGAGCAATGCGAGAAGCAGTATGGCAGAGAACATTTTTTTCATGTCGTTACCCTCCTTGGGGCACAGTATGACTGATGTCTGGTATACCGGGTTGCCGTAAACCTATTTGAACCCGAAATCCTTCAGATCATCATCTGAAAAACAAAGCGATTCCGAGTTGCTAACCGCGTTTAGCCGTGAGTTGACATCCCTGAAATCGGGATTTACAGCGTTTATTTCGTTCAGAAGAACAGTCGCCGCATCTCTGTTTCCCGCAGTTTCGTACCCGGTAGCCAGCTCGTATTTGACGGCACAGCTTTCTTCTTCGCGTAATCCCGGTTTTAGCAGGGATTGCAGCGTGGTGATGGCTTTTTCGAGTTCGCCACGTTCTCTCAAGCATGCGCAGAGCATGATCAGACCTTCGATCTTCCGTAACGGGTCTTGAGATGCCTGATGAAATTCGGTAATCGCTTCATCGTACAGCCCCATCTCTTTGAATGCCTGACCCAGATCAAAATGTGACTGGGTATCGGAATTCTCCATTTCGTTGCCGAACTTTACTCCACGTGGAGCGGTACTGATCGTGCCGAAAAGGTCTTCCAGCGCGTCAAGCCCGTTGCCGGAGGATTCAACAGCGTCTTCCTCATCCAGTACGCCAAAAGGAGCGTCGATATCTATTTCGATATCGATATCGATATCGATTTCAAAATCCTCGTCGGGCAGCTCTGTCGCAACGGCAGGTATGTCAGGTACTTCGGTTTCGGAAGGGTATACGGTCTCACGGTTTTCAGTGCCAAAAATTGAGGGCAGTTCCGAAAGCTGTTCCAAGAGGGTTTCACCGAAGAACGGCGCGTCGTTGTCGTTATCGGTTTCCGTTTTATCAACAAAAAGTGGCGGTGTCGGAGTGGGGACATCGTTCCGTGCTTTCCCGGAAACGGAACGTAACAAGCGGAGTCTCGATTCCAGTGAAAGTGCTTCGCTCTCATTGCCGGATGCCGTTACAACTCTGACGAGACCTTCCATAACTCTGATATTGACTGGATCAATCTTGTCAATGATGCGATATATCTGCTCCAGTTGTTGCAGAAAGCCACCGGAGATGAGGAGCGATTCGTACGTATCAAGCAGCGCCACAGTCCCGGCAAGATTCTGCTCTGCCGCGACAGATGAGATAAGGCCAAGGATGGCAGCAGGTTCCGTGGGGAAAAATTTCAGATAATGCTGAAAGGCTATCTTTACCCGCTGTGGCTGTTCCAGAAGCTGATATGCCTTGGCCACCAACTCCCATGAACGCTTGTCGTTAGGATTGCTGCGCAGAAGGCCTTGGATGCTGTCCATGGCAGTTGCGGCATTACCCTGACGAACCTGTTCGGTAAGCACGTCGAGAACAAAATCCGGTTTGTCGGGAAAATACTGCCCGACACGAACAGACAGTTTGGAGAAAGCGGGGCTGTCACCCAGCTCAAGCAGCAGATATGCTGCTTTCTCGAAAGCGGTATAAGCCTCGACTCTCATTTTCTGCTGAAAAAAAGTTTCGGCCAGTTTGATTTTTATCGGTATATTACGGGGATCGACATTTTGCATCCTGTTGAGAATGTCGAGTGCTTCGGAAAAATTGCCGGAATTCTCATAAAACTGATATACCAGTTTGTATTCGGAAAGGGAATTTGCCACGAGGCCATGTTTTCCATTCAACTCGGCAAGCGTCAGGGATAACGACATGTCTGCGGGAAAAAGCTTTTGCAGTTGTTTGTACACTGCAATCGCTTTCTGATAAAAACCGTCCTTTGTGAAATTTCTGCCGATGACTTCAAGTTCTTTACGTGCATCATCATTCCGCCCGCATTTAAGTAAAAGCTCGGCCAGTTTCTGACGCAGGTTAATAGCGCCAGGTTTCAGGGCAATAATCTGTTCGTATACTTTCACGGCTTTATCGAATTGACCGCGCAGAACAAATTTTTGAGCATCTTCAATCAGCGCGTCTTTTTTTGAAATGACCGCCATCAGGTTCCCCGGGCCAACGTTACTCGAATGTTAAATAAGCCATACAATCAATTGATGGAAACTACGGTAACGACGATGGTTTGTCAAGCTTAATATATTGGTTATATTAGGATAATTAGCATTTTATGGCATTCATTTTGTTTTGACATGGCTTCCGAAATCCTTTACGGTGCCTCCGTAATCTGAGCCGCACATGCGTCACAAAGGGGATCTCTTGAACAACGATATCATGATCATTCTGGTTGAACCTCAATCGCCAGGTAATATCGGCATGACCTGCCGAGCTATGAAAAACATGGGTTTTACTCAATTGAGAATTGTAAAGGGGTGTGATCGTTTTGACTCGGAAGCACTCAAGTTCGCTGTTGCCGCACGTGATCTGCTTGAAACGGCGGAAGTCTACCCGGATCTGGCATCAGCCATTGCGGATTGCACCCTGACGGTCGGCACCACCCGGCGTCATGGCAAATATCGCCAGGAAATCCTTGCTCCTCCGGAAGTGGCGCGATGTCTCCGGGAGCAGGTCACTCCGGAGTGCCGGGCTGCAATCGTTTTCGGACGTGAGGACAACGGCCTGACGACCGAAGAACTCTCCCTCTGTCGCTGGCACGCCACCATACCGACTTCCGACGAGTATGGGTCGCTTAACCTTGCCCAGTCGGTGTTGCTCTTTTGCTACGAACTCGGCAAAGCCTCGGAGTCGGCGGGAGGCGGTCGTCCGCTTGAACTGGCGACATCCGAAGAGATGGAAACGCTTTTTACACATTTTAATGCCACCCTCAACAAGGTCGGTTTTCTGAATGAGCAAAACCCGGCGCATATGATGCGTTCGCTCAGGCGAATATTCTTCCGGGCAAATCTTGACAGCCGGGAAGTCACCGTACTACGCGGGATGCTGACCCAGATAGACTGGGCCAGTTCGGCGTTTGACGGGAGGAAGCGTTCATGACGCCAACGACAATCGGTCTTGTTGCCGGAGCATTTACCAGCATTGCCTCTATCCCGCAGGTAGTCAAGACACTGAAAACCCGTCATGTTCGCGATATTTCCATCTGGCAGCCACTGCTGCTGACATTGGGAGTTGCACTTTGGATGATTTACGGTATTCTTATCAACGATTTGCCACTGATATTGGCTAATGTCACCCCTCTGGTCTGCAACGTCATTCTGACCGGTATGAAAATTTGCTATGGCAGGGAAGATCGTGAACCGGGGGGAAATTCCCCGGCGCACATATAGCACCTACGGAGGAAATACCATGAAAAAATCTGTGCTCGGACTTTTGCTGGCGGCAGTTTTCGCGCTCTTGTCAGGATGCGGCTATAATAGCATGCAGGCCAATGAGGAGGCCGTTATTGCAGCCTGGGGTAATGTGGAATCATCCTGTCAGCGGCGCGCCGACCTGATCCCGAATCTTGTCGAGGTTGTCAAAGGGTACGCCAAACATGAAGCAGAAACCCTCACGGCGGTTACGGAGGCGCGTGCCAGGGTAGGTTCCCTGCAGGTAACAAAAGATCTGCTCAACACTCCTGCCGGCATGAACAAATTTCAGCAGGCGCAGGGGGAACTCTCCGGCGCACTGTCACGCCTGATGGTGGTCGTTGAAAAATACCCTGACCTGAAAGCCAATCAAAATTTCATGGATCTACAAAAACAGCTGGAAGGAACCGAAAACCGGATCAACGTAGCCAGGGAGCGCTATAACGAAACGGTTCAGATGTTCAATACCAGCATCCGAACCTTTCCGAATTCCCTGACGAATTCGATGATGTTGCACTTGCAGCGCAAAGAGCCGTTCAAGGCGGAAGAGGGCGCAAAGGTGGCACCCAAAGTCAAGTTCTGATCAAACCGTGTTCCGTCATGACCACACCGTCACTATTTCTGCTTGTTGTCCTGCTGCTTTTTCCTGCCCGGCTTCAGGCGCTGGAGGCGCCTGCCCTGACCGGACGGGTAAATGATCAAGCGCGACTGCTGTCACCCGGGGCGCAGCACCTTCTGGAACAGCGGCTGGCTGCCTTTGAACGTGAAACGTCCAATCAGGTGGTGCTGCTCACCATACCGTCACTACAGGGCGACGACATCGCCCGCTTTTCAATACATGTGGCGGATGCCTGGAAAATAGGGCAGAAGGGGCGAGACAACGGGGTGCTGCTGGTGATCGCCCAAAAAGAGCGCACGGTTCGAATCGAGGTCGGCATGGGGTTACAGGGCGTTCTCCCGGACATAACAGCGGGGCGGATCATCAGGGACGTTATTCGCCCGTATTTGAAGAACAACGACTATGATCAGGGGATTACAGCCGGTGTCGACAGTATCATGGCTGCCACGAAAGGTGAATTCAAGGGGACCGGGCAACCGTTTCGACACCAATCTCCTCGGAAACCATATCCGCCGTTTATTACCATGTTGCTGGGAGCGGTAGTAGCGTCTGCCGTGCTGGGACTTTTTTCCCGTTTTCTCGGGGGGATGGCCGGTGCAATCGGCCTCCCCCTGGCGACGTACCTGGCTTTCCCCGGTCTGGAGTTCGTTACGCTCCTCCTTCTGACTGGCGGAGGACTTGTCGCCGGTTTGTTTCTGAGTATGGTTGTCGCGGGACTCCTCGGTGGTGGTGGGGGTGGCGGGGGTGGTGGCGGATTTGGCGGATTTGGCGGTTTCGGAGGCTTTGGTGGCGGCTTCGGTGGCGGTTTTTTTGGCGGGGGGGGCGGGCCATCCGGTGGTGACGACAGCTTTTCCGGCGACGGTGGCGGTTTCGATGGCGGCGGTTCTTCGGACGATTTCTAAGGTATCCGGTATTTCAACGGCGTAACAGGTGACTCCGCAATTGGACATTTTCACTGAAAAAACAATCCTTACGGTCAGTCGGCTGACCGCTCTGCTGCGCGGGGTGCTTGAAGAGAACTTCGAGCAGCTCTGGGTGGGCGGAGAAGTATCCAATCTTTCGTACCCCTCTTCCGGCCACTGTTACTTTACCCTCAAGGATGCCGGCGCCCAGTTGCGCTGCGTAATGTTCAAGAGTGCCGTAAAGAACCTGAAATTCCGGCTGACCGATGGTATGGCACTGATTGTGCGCGGTCGCATCTCGGTATATGACCAGCGTGGTGAATACCAACTGATCTGTGAGTATCTGGAGCCCGCCGGGGTCGGCGCCCTGCAGACCGCCTTCGTGCAGCTGAAGGAAAAACTGGCTTTAGAGGGACTGTTTGCCGAGGCGCACAAGAGTGCCATACCGCGTTTCCCCCGGAAAATAGGGGTAATCACCTCCCCCACCGGCGCCGCCATCCACGATATTCTCAATGTGCTGAAGCGCCGCTTTGCCTCGCTGGCGGTGCTGTTGTATCCGGTACGTGTTCAGGGTGAAGGTGCGGCGGTTGAAATAGCCCGGGCCGTCGACGAGATGAACCGGCTGGGCGATGTAGACATTCTTATCGTTGGCCGCGGTGGCGGATCTCTGGAAGATTTGTGGGCATTTAACGAAGAAGCCGTGGCCCGGGCGGTGTACCGGTCAAAGATTCCCGTCATTTCAGCCGTCGGCCACGAAACCGACTGGACAATCTGCGACTTCGTTGCCGACCTCCGTGCGCCGACGCCATCGGCTGCCGCCGAGCTGGTTATTGCCAGCAGTGAAGAATTGCGCAGCCAGGTTGACGGGCTTTCCCACCGGTTACGGAAAACAATCGAAAACATTCTGGTTTCATACGATCGTCGCCTGGAAGGGCTCCGCAGGGCTCTGCATGATCCCCGCATGATGGTGGGGCATCTTGCACAACGATTGGATGATCTGACCGGCAGGCTCGATATGGGGCTGCATGTGGCGGTTTCGCGCCGCCGAGACCGCTTTGAGCGTCTTCGGGACGCACTGCGCCATAACGACCCGAAGGGGATGATCGATCTCCTGCTCCAACGGGTTGCGTTACTTTTGGTACGGTCCGAAGGTCTGCTCGCACACCGCCTGGAGGAGATCCGGCAGGGATTCGGCGACAATGCCGCGCGCCTTGAAGTGCTTTCCCCTCTTAAAACCCTTGCCCGCGGCTATGCGATTGCATCGCACGCCTGCGATGGGACGACGGTGACCGATGCCGGATCGCTGGCGCCCGGCGAACAACTGCTGCTGAGGCTGCATCGGGGTGCGGCCCGCTGCCTGGTTGAGTCGCTTGAAACCGGCAACACTTGACGCCTGCCACCATACCTGTATACAATCACCTTATTTACCCTGTGAGATATCGACCATGGCTACCGATAAATTTGAAGCATCCTTGAAAAAACTGGAAGAAATTGTTAAACACCTTGAGACCGGCTCGCTCACGCTGGAGGACTCTCTGAAAGCCTTTGAAGAGGGGGTAAAGCATGCCGCCTTCTGTTCCGGCAGGCTTGACGATGCCGAGCGTCGGGTCGAAATTCTTCTGAGGCAGAAGGACGGTTCCCTGAAACGGGAACCTTTTGAAACTGAAGAAAATTGACGAAAGGGAACTCTGATGGAGCTGAAAGTCTATTTGAAAGAACAATGTGCCCGTATCGACGCGGCGCTGGACCGTTTTTTACCGAGAGATACGGAGTTGCCGCACAGTCTCCACAAGGCTATGAGATACTCCGTTTTTGCCGGCGGCAAGCGGGTACGCCCGATCCTGATGCTGGCAGCCTGCCATGCGGTGGGTGGGGATACCGACCGGGCACTCCCGGCTGCCTGTGCCATGGAGATGATCCATACCTATTCCCTGATTCACGACGACCTGCCGGCCATGGATGACGATGATTTCCGGCGGGGCAATCCGACCAACCACAAGGTATTCGGAGAAGCTGTTGCGATTTTGGCCGGTGATGCGCTTCTGACCGAAGCCTTCAGGCTGGTCAGTAATCCCCGCTTTACTGAGAGGTGCGACCCGACAGGCGTTCTGGCGGTGATCCATGAAATTGCAACCTGCGCCGGTTCCTACGGCATGGTCGGCGGCCAGGTGGTGGATATGGAGAGCGAAGGAAACCATGATATCGATCTGGCGACAGTTCAGTATATCCATACCCACAAAACCGGGGCATTGATCAAGGCATCGGTCGTGGCCGGGGCGCTCCTGGGGGGGGCAGCCGGGGAGCAATTGGCCGGTATAACCCGCTATGGCGAAGCGGCCGGACTTGCCTTCCAGATAGCCGACGATATTCTCGATATTGAAGGAACGACGGAAGAGATCGGCAAGGATGCCGGCAGTGACGAGGCGCGCGGCAAGGCAACCTACCCCGCCGTAATGGGATTGGCTGCTGCCAAGGAGGAAGCCCGTTCGATGATGGATGAGGCTTTAAAGGCTCTGGACATATTCGGCGCAGAGGCTGACCCGCTACGGGAAATTGCACGTTATATCGTGCAGCGTAAAAACTGACGTTCAACTACATTAAGGCGTACGTATGTCAATTCTCGAAACAATAAACTCACCCGCAGATGTCAAGCGGCTTCCGGCTTCCCGGCTTCCCGAGCTTGCCGCTGACCTGCGGCGGATCATCATCAAAACCTGTGCGGCCAATGGCGGTCATCTGGCGCCCTCTCTCGGCGTTGTCGAGTTGACAATCGCTCTGCACAAGGTGTTCACCACGCCATCGGACAAGATTGTCTGGGATGTGGGACATCAGGCGTACGCACACAAGCTGCTGACCGGTCGTCGCGACAGTTTCAATACCCTCCGGACGCTGAACGGCATCAGCGGCTTTCCCAAACGACATGAATCGCAGCATGATGCCTTCGACGTCGGCCATTCGTCAACCTCCATATCCGCAGCAACCGGATTTGCCGTTGCCCGTGATCTGGACCGACGCAAAAACAAGGTGCTGGCAGTTATCGGTGACGGCTCCATGACCGGCGGCATGGCGTATGAGGGGATCAACCACGCGGGGCATCTCAACAAGGATATGATCATTATCCTGAATGACAACGAGATGTCGATTGCTGAAAATGTCGGTGCACTGTCCAATTTTCTGTCCCGCACCGCTTCCAGCGAATTTGTTCACCGGTTCAAGAAAAGCACCGAGTCGTTTCTGAAACGCCTGGAGGTCGGTAAAGGGGTCCTTCATGTGGCCCGGAAGATGGAAGAGTCATTTAAAGGTCTTTTTACCCCCGGTATGCTTTTCCAGGCGTTCGGCTTCGAGTACATAGGGCCTGTTGACGGCCATGATCTCCCCGCGCTGATCGAGACACTTGAAAATGTGAAAAAATTCGACAACTCGGTTCTTATCCACGTTCTGACAAAAAAGGGAATGGGGTATAAACCTGCCGAGCAGAATCCGGCGCTGTTTCACGGAGTCGGGCCGTTCGATATGGCGACCGGCAAAATTCTCAAAGGAAAAGGTGGCGCCGCTTCATATACGGCGGTCTTTGGAGCCGCGCTCTGCAGGCTGGCTGCCGAGGATGACCGGATTGCCGCCATTACCGCAGCCATGCCGGACGGTACCGGCCTTGCCGGATTCTCCAAAGAGTTTCCCGATCGTTTTTTTGATGTCGGCATTGCCGAACAGCATGGAGTCACGTTTGCCGCCGGGCTGGCGGTCGGGGGGTACCGCCCGGTTTTCGCCGTTTACTCCAGTTTTCTGCAACGCGCTTATGATCAGGTCTGCCATGATGTCTGCCTGCAAAACTTGCCGGTCACCTTTGCCATTGACCGTGGCGGTGTTGTCGGGAGCGACGGGCCGACCCATCACGGCGCCTTTGATCTTTCCTATCTGCGCCATCTTCCCAATATGACCCTGATGGCCCCAAAAGACGAAAACGAGTTGCAGCATATGCTGGCGACCGCAGTCAGTCTCGGAACCCCCGCTGCGGTGCGTTACCCCCGCGGTAACGGGTATGGAGTGGCTCTGGACCAGGCGCTTGAGGTTCTTCCGGTCGGTCGGGCCGAACTGTTGCGTGAAGGCGATACGGCTGCGATACTTGCTCTCGGCACGATGGTGCATCCGGCCCTGGAAGCTGCTACGGTTTTGGCCGCTGAAGGTCTGCAGCTGACGGTCGTAAACGCCCGTTTTGTGAAACCGCTTGATGAGACGTTGATCATTGCGCTTGCTGAAAAGCACGGCGTCTTGATAACCGTTGAGGAAAACGTGCTGCAAGGCGGCTTCGGATCGGCTGTGCTTGAATTGCTTGAGCAACACGGTTTATCCGGGGTACGGATGCTGCGTCTTGGCTATCCGGATGCCTACATCCCCCAGGGCGAACAGCACGAACTGCGAGCCATGCTGGGGTTGGATCTTCCCGGAATTACAGCGTCTCTCCGGACGTTTCTCGCGGGTACATGACCACCCGCAGCAGGACCACATCCGGCGTTCTCAGCACCGCCTTGGGTCTGCTGGTGGCGCTGCAGACCGCCGCTGCAGCCGGTACGGTTGATACCGGCCCGGTTGTGCGCAACAGCTCCGGCCATGAGTTGCTGCTGCGGGGCGAGTATGAAAAGGGCCTTGAGCAGTTGCGGGAGCTCTACCAGCTTTTTCCTCTCAACGCCGCGTACAAGCGGAATCTGGCCGAAGGATATGCCGCCTTCGGTCTCCACCAATTCAAGCAAAAGCGGTATGAACTGGCCGACGAAAACTTCGTAAAAGCTCTCGAACTCTACCCGGATGATGCCGGATATATCCAGTTGCGCGGTATCTGCAACTACCTGCTGAAAAAATATGATGTGGCGCGCTATGAACTTGAGCGGGCGAAAACCATCCGGCCCGATTCGGCGGAAACGCTTTATTATCTCGGCCTGGTGCAGTTTGACACAGACAACCATCTGCAGGCCCTGGAATTATGGGAGCAGGCGCTCAAACTCTCTCCGGGGCGCAAGGAGATCGTTGAGCTTCTTGCGAAAGCCCGCAAGGAAAATGCTGTCGAGTCCGTCATGGACCGCGGGCACAGCTCCCGGTTTGATCTTGCCTACGATCCGGACATCGATACGACCTTTGCGCTTGCAATTCTGGATGTGCTGGAATCGGCTGCCAATGTTGTTGGTGCCGAACTTGGACTGTTCCCGGATGCCCGGGTTCCGGTCGGTATCTACAAGCGGACCGATTTCAAGACAGTCACAGATTCTCCCGACTGGTCCGGCGGGGTCTATGACGGTAAAATACGTCTCCCATTCGGTTCGTTGAATGAGATTACACCGGCGATGCGCGGAGTTTTGTTTCATGAATATGCCCATGTGATCGTCTTCGAGCTGACCCGTGGCAATTGCCCACTCTGGCTGAACGAGGGGATTGCCGAAATGTTCGGACGGGTGCAGTATAACCGTCCCTTGCCGGCGCTCGGGCGAGCCGTTCGAGACGGGACGTTGGCGGACTTCAAGAAACTGGAAGCCAATTTCAGCGGTTTCTCCTCCGCGACAGCCGCATTGGCGTATCAGCAGAGTTATTCGCTGGTCAATTACATGGTCACGACGTACGGGTGGCACAGGATCAAACAGATTCTGTCCGGTCTCGGCAGCGGGCTCTCGTTCGATCAAGCCGCTACGGTGGCTCTCAAAGATTACAACGTGACCTATGACTCTCTTGTTAAGGAATGGCGCGCTTCCCTGGAACGGGAAATGTCGAACAAGTGATTATTATCTTGCGTAACGCAGTCGGTCATGTTATACAATCACTCTTTCGTCGGTGAGTAGCGCAGCCTGGTAGCGCACCTGCCTTGGGAGCAGGGGGTCGCTGGTTCGATTCCAGTCTCACCGACCAGCAA